>CANHYZ010000253.1 GCA_947464885.1 Flavobacteriales bacterium | reverse complement strand
CCATTATCCATGATGTCCCACTCGTGCCTGTTGGCATGCGTGATAAGCGCCACTCGCTCACCGGGCTGGACGCCGAGAGCGATGAGCCCTCGACTGACGAGCTGCATTTGATCAACGAATTCCCGAGTGCTGATACTTACCCAATCGTTTCCAATCTTGGATGTAATCATTTTCTCGAGCGGATAATGTTCGAGTTGGTAGTAGGCAAAATCAAACAATCGCTTCGGTGTATTCATCATATGAAGGTTTGGCGTAAAAATATTCACGGAAGGCCATCATTGGTGCATCTGCTTAAAATGTCAGAAGCGACTTA
Source organism: Flavobacteriales bacterium (assembly GCA_947464885.1). GTDB lineage: Bacteria > Bacteroidota > Bacteroidia > Flavobacteriales_D > Sanyastnellaceae > JAIBBG01. Next base: position 3,868 of record CANHYZ010000253.1, on the reverse strand, counting down.
TTTTCGCAGCCAAATTCTTACAGTATGCACAAGATTGCAGTTGTTGGCGCAGGCCAAATGGGAAATGGAATCGCGCATGTTTTTGCGCAACAGGGCTACCCGGTCAATCTCATCGATGTGAAGCAGGAGGCTTTGGATAAGGCACTCGCCACTATCGCTAAAAATCTGGACCGTCAGATTGCGAAAGGCTCCATCTCAGAGGCAGACAAAAAACAAACGTTAGACAACATCAGCTTGTGCACTGAAATGCCATCGGCTTGCAGCGACCGCGATTTAATCGTGGAGGCCGCAACGGAAAACATCGAGTTGAAGCTCAAGATTTTCACTCAGCTTGACTCGTTTGCGCCTGCCGGATGCATTCTTGCTACCAACACCTCATCCATTTCCATCACGCGCATTGCGGCGGCGACGCATCGTCCGCAGCACGTTATCGGCATGCACTTCATGAATCCCGTTCCCGTCATGAAACTGGTGGAAGTGATTCGCGGCTATTCAACCACCGATGAGGTAACAGCAACAGTGGTAGAGCTATCAAAGGCCATTGGAAAAATACCCGTCACGGTAAATGATTATCCGGGATTTGTTGCCAACAAGATTCTTATGCCGATGATCAACGAAGCCATTTACACGTTGTATGAGGGCACCGCAGGCGTCGAAGAAATAGACACCATTATGAAACTCGGTATGGCTCATCCCATGGGTCCATTGCGTCTGGCTGACTTCATCGGGCTTGACACTTGCCTGTCGATCTTGCGTGTGTTACACGATGGTTTCGGCAATCCTAAATACGCTCCATGTCCATTGCTGGTAAACATGGTTACAGCAGGAAAACTGGGCGACAAAAAAGGAGAAGGATTTTACAGCTACGCCGACCCGAAGAATCCGGTTGTTTCAGCGACCTTCCAGAAGAACTAGTACAATTTGATTACTCGCCGGCCTCTGCCGCTGCATCCGCTGCAGGCTCAGCAAAATCGAGCATATCCTTCGCTTGAAGGATGTTGTACCACGTAAGTAGCTTTCGGATATCAGAATCGTACACACGTTCTGCGTCGTAGTCCGGAAGAATCTTCTTCATGGCATCACGTAGAACCTTGCTCTCACTTTTGGGATCAGGAGCCTGACCACCTTCGAAAGCTTCTTTTGCCTTAGCGAAAATTTCACGCAATGGAACATCTGCTTCGTAAGTGAACATCGTAATATCACTCAAGGCACTCACTTTCTGAGTAGGATGAACGGGCACACGCTTGCCATCCATTAGCGACTCGACAATAATCGTGGCGCGACCACCGGTAATTAATTTGAAGATTCCGGGCTTACCCGAAACAGACAGTACTTTCTCCAACTCAGTCTTCATAATTCGTGAAATGTGGCGGCAAATATCGCATAGGCATAACATTACTGCCCTACCTGAAAATCGATTTATTCAACAATCGCCTTCATTTGTGCAAAATCAGGGACATCGGTGAGATACTGATAGCTCCCTGTATTAAAATCAATAACACAACAGTGCGTTACAAGTCCGTTCGTTATCAGTAAGTAAGGCACTTTCAGTTTTGCGTTGTACATGGCGGCTTGCTCAAAAACAGCTTGATTCAGCGAAACCTCAGGCGATTTACATTCCGCCAGTAAAGCCGGATGTAAAGCATTTCCAAAAACCACCAAATCACTGCGTTTGCGCATACCGTTGTAGAGAACGGTTTTTTCCACAGCCATCAAAGACATAGGACATCCCAAATGGTCAATCATAAAATGCAACAGATGTTGGCGCACCCACTCTTCAGGCGTGAGCTTTACCCAACGCTTACGCACAACATCCCAAACACTCAGAACACCATCACGCAGCTCGATTCGTAAGTTAGGTTGGGGGAAATGAAGCTTCTGCACGTTTCGGATTACATTTGATTCGCCAATAGTGGCGAAGGCAACGAAAATAGATACAACCCAGCATGGAATCGAAAGAAGAGATCGTGAAGAATTGGCTCCCACGTTATACCGGGGCAACACTTGATCAGTTTGGTAGCTTTATTCTACTTACCAACTTCGATACTTATTTACAAAAGTTTGCCGAATGGCACAACGTTGAAATCATTGGCAAAGGCAAGGCCATGCCCATGGCAACTGCCGATGGCATAACGATGATTAACTTCAGCATGGGCAGCGCCAATGCGGCAACCATCATGGACTTGCTCAGCGCCATTATGCCCAAAGCAGTTTTGTTTCTAGGAAAATGTGGTGGTTTGAAAAAGAAAAATCAACTGGGCGATTTTATACTTCCCATTGCGGCGATTCGCGGAGAAGGAACGAGTAACGACTACTTTCCGGTAGAAGTGCCGGCCATGCCCGCATTTACCTTGCAGCGCGCAGTTTCTTCAACCATCCGCGACTTCAGTTTGGATTATTGGACAGGCACTGTATACACCACCAACCGCAGGGTGTGGGAACATGATCAACAATTCAAAGACTACCTTCGCCGCATTCGTGCGATGGCTATCGATATGGAAACTGCAACACTGTTTACCGTTGGTTTCGCCAATAAAATCCCAACAGGAGCATTGCTCTTGGTAAGCGATCAGCCGATGATTCCGCAGGGGGTAAAAACCAGTGAAAGCGACCAGAAAATCACCAGCAACTTCGTAGACCAGCACATCAAAGTAGGCATTGCCGCATTGAAAGAAATTCGGGATGAAGGTCAATCGGTTCGTCACCTTCGTTGGGATTAATCATTAGCGAGCCAAAAGAGCATGGAACATTTGCGCATCATCCGCGACATCGAGCTGAAAAATTACAAGCCGATCTATTTCCTCATGGGTGAAGAACCCTACTTCATTGATGTTGTCACTGATCACATTGAATCAAACGTACTCGATGAAGCCTCGAAGGCATTTGGTCAGACCATTGTTTATGGCCGTGATGTTTCCATGGAGCAGGTTATTTCGCTTGCCAAAAGTTTCCCCATGATGGGCGACAAACAGGTGGTGATTGTGAAAGAGGCCCAGGACATGAAGGAATGGAAAAGCCGCAAAAAGGAAGATGATGACGAAGACATGAAACACTTGCTGAATTACTTGCAGCAGCCCACGCCTTCCACCTTACTTGTTTTCAATTACAAAAACAAAACGCTGGATAAGCGTAAGAAGGTTTACAAGAATCTCGAGAAGGTTGGTGTTGTCTTCGACTCACAAAAAATAAAAGATTACAAACTGGCTGAATGGATTGAATCCTATGTGCAATCACGTCAGTTTAAAATCAATTCAGGCGCCTCACAATTGCTGGCTGAATACCTCGGAACAGATTTAAGTAAAGTGGTTAATGCCATCAACAAACTGGCCATCATTTTACCTGAGCGCAGTGAAATCACTGCACAGCATATCGAGCAAAATATCGGCATCAGCAAAGACTACAACGTGTGGGAATTGCAAAAAGCGCTTGGCCAAAAAGATGTGCTTAAAGCGAATCGCATCATTCACTATTTCGAATCGAATCCGAAATCGAATCCGATTCAAATGGTACTGCCATCACTTTACAACTACTTCTCAAAACTCGCAGCGTACATATCCATTCCGGATAAACGAAATGCTGCAGCCGAATTGGGCATGACCACCTGGGCGCTGAATGATTACAAGGAAGCATCCACCAAGTTCAACGCGCAAAAAGTAGAACGTATTATCGGCTACATACGCGACACGGACAAGAAATCGAAGGGTGTCAACAACGCCTCGGCAGATGACGGCGACCTGATGAAAGAACTTGTATTCAAGATACTGCATTAAGCGGCAATCCAATTTCTTCGAGGGAAATTGCATCGCCGACGCAGAGCTCGCCGGTAGCTGACCGGAAAATGACGTTTTGCCCGAACATCACTTTACCT
>CANHYZ010000252.1 GCA_947464885.1 Flavobacteriales bacterium | reverse complement strand
AGTTTCCTCAGCTTTTTTACCGAAGATCATGGGCGCCGTGAAACCCGCTGCGGCCACAAATACAGTAGAACCTAGGGCGATGCCCAGCGTCATACCGTGACCTTTGCGAATTTTGTAGGCACCATACTCTTTGAACTTGTTCTGGAATACGATGTCATTCCGTTCCTTGTTCAGAATATTGGTCCAGCTGACGTCTAAGCTCACAGCGGTAACCACGACCGCGATAATGAGCACTACAATTAAACCTGTCATAGCTGTAAGTTTTTGGTTAGCATTGAACTCAACGTGCTGTACACCGAAGTGTCAACGGGGTTCAATTCACTTTTATTATTTCTTCAAATCCAATTCTGCTGCACGCTGACGAACGGCAATGGCCTCTGTTTCGGCCATATCCTGAATGGCGCGCTTGCGCACATTACAGATGTTCAGTTCGTCCATCGCACTAATTACATTTTTGAATTTAGTTTCATCAATTGTTTTGATTACTACAAATGGGGCGTCCTTCGCTCCAACAACTTGCTTATAGGCCTCTTCATAGGTCAACTCGTCGATTTCCTTGCTCTCGAGTTTGGCCTTGAGTTGGTTCACCTGGTCATTCACACGCGCATTTTTATCCAGCATGATTTTACGAAATCCGTCTTTGGATAAATCCGTCAGCGTGAGTTGTGTGGTGTCGGGCTTGTAGGCTCCGGTGTAGTAAAAAACTTCATTCTCATGTTCACCAAGGAGAAGAGTCGTAGCCAAAGCATCATCGAGCTTGGTCTTATCCTCTTGCTCATCTACCTCTTTAGGATAGATAATCTCCATGGCCTTCGGCTTGGCTAACGTAGCGGCCAACACGAAGAATGTAAGCAGGAGGAACGCAAGATCGACCATAGGGGTCATGTCAATGCGTGCCGAACCTTTTTTCGCTTTCTTCTTACCGTGTTTACCACCACCGCCACCGCCTTCTACTATTTCTGCCATTGTTATTCGGTCTTTAGAGGTTGGTTGTTATTCTGCTGTCAAACTCGCGTCAGCGTTGGAGTCAGCGCCTTCGAGGTTGGTTACCATGTTGAATTGGAAAATCTGCTTTTCACGGAAAACGTCGATGACTTTTTCCACTTTGGCATATTCGGTGTTGGCGTCAGCCTTGATGGCATAACGCAAACCCTCCTCTTTCAACTGTTCTTTCGTCATGCCCTGCTCAGTGGCGTCATCCACGAAAGCATAGTAGCCTTCCTGAATCCAGTCGCCGAGCTGGTTATTGAGCGAATCGAGTGGTATTCCCTTGCTTGCTTGGTCTAAAGCAGCCTTCACATCTTCGTCGCCGGAGATGTACTGCGCAAGTAGCTCAATAGGTTGCCCGAAGGTTCCCATTTTGGAGAAGTTCTCGATTTGCTCTTGCGTCATCTTTACTGCCGGGTAACGCACCATCATGCGGCTAATCAGCTTTTCGCGAACCGTACGGCCTGAAATATCAAAGTACGCACGGCCGGCGGTATCAATCGTAATGAGCATCACCTTTTCCGGTAATTGCGTCAGCGATGTCGATGAGGGTGGATCGGCTTCAATCGGTTCCATGTTGCGGAACTTAGCCGTGAGCATGAAGAACGTCACCAAGAGGAACGCAAGGTCAACCATGGGCGTCATGTCCAGGCTGGGTGCGCTTTTTGGAATCTTGATTTTTGGCATCGTTCTGCTGTTATTATAAAGTGAATAAAAGCAGTTCGATTATTGCTTCGCGGCAAAAGTCTGTGCAACAGAGAAGCCCGCCTCGTCAATACCGTAGGTCAATTGGTCAATGCGATTGCTGAAGAAGTTGTACAACAAAATCGCAAGAGCAGATGCCAAGATTCCGAGGAAGGTATTGATAAGTGCTTCAGAGATACCCACCGAAAGCTGAGCAGGATCCGGAACACCGGCAGCCATAGCCGAGAACGACTTGATCATACCGGATACGGTACCCAACAGTCCAATCAATACCCCGAGTGAGGCAGATGTAGAGAGGATAACGAGGTTCTTTGAAAGCATTGGAAGCTCCAGTGAAGTAGCTTCTTCCAGTTCTTGCTTGAGAGCAGTAACCTTAGACTCCTTATCCATTGTATTGTCGGAAGAAAGGGTCTTGTATTTTACCAAACCGGCGCGCATTACAGCCCCTACAGATCCTTTTTGCTTGTCGCAAGCTGCGATAGCCGCGTCAATCTGTCCGTTGTTCAACAATGTACGAACGTTGTGAACGAATTTGTCTACGCTGCCGGTTCCACGAGCCTGGAAAAGGCTGATCAAACGCTCAAGGAAGAAAGTCAATACAACGATGTTCGTTGCAATAAGGAAAGGCACGATAAATCCGCCTTTGTAAATGGTTCCATACAAGTTTCCGTCAATCGGATGTCCGAGATGTGGATCACCGCCTTCAAAGTTGGCGGGGTTTCCTAATACGAACATGTAGATGAGCACACCCACGATGAGGGCAACGGGGATGGCGATGTAAGGGAAGATGGAGCTGAAATTGCTGCCTGACTTCTTGCTCATAGCATTTGTGGTTTTTATTGGTTTTATTGAATGTTTGACTTGGTTTTCGACGGCCAATTTGTGGGTCGGCCAAAAATCGAGGTGCGAACATACTAAATGTTCGATGAATCTGTATTACCGATAAAGGCACAATTAACCTACCGGTAAGATATATTCATGAAAAGAAAACGGCCCACAAGGGGGCCGATTTCTTACAGGATATTCATTTTCAGTGTTTACTGAGGTACTCAGCAACTCCTTCGTGAGTCTCGGCCAAGCCGCTTTTCCCTTTGGTCCAGTTGGCAGGACAAACTTCGCCGTTCTCTTCGAAGAACTGCAAGGCGTCTACCATGCGCAAAGCTTCATCAACATTGCGGCCAAGTGGTAAATGATTGATGAGCATGTGTTGAACGATTCCCTTTTTGTCGATGAGGAACAGTCCGCGGAACGCAATCATAGGGCCATTGGCTACGAGATTTCCTTCCTCGTCGTATGTGTATTCGCCCCATAAGGTGCCAAATGCATCAGCAATTGTCTTGGTGGTGTCTGCGATAATCGGATAGGTAATGCCTTTAATTCCTCCGTGCTCTTTTGGCAATTGAAGCCAACCCCAGTGAGCATCTTCTGTGTCGGTAGAACAGGCAACAAGCTGAACACCGCGACTTTCGAATTCAGCCAATTTCTCTTGAAAGGCGTGAAGTTCTGTCGGACACACGAACGTAAAGTCTTTGGGATAGAAGAATAGTACTACGTCTTTTTTGCCAACGAATTGTTCCAATGAAAAACCTTCTGATACGGTAGTGCCGTTAATCACTGCTCTAGCTTTGAATGATGGAGCTTTCTTTCCTACTAATGATGCCATAATGTTTTATTGATTTTGTTGAATGTTCTAAACAAATTATTGCACGAGTGGTTCATCAGATATGCAGAGCGCGCTTGCCGGTGGCATCGAGTGCTGCTTCTTTGAAGCTCTCGGTAAAGGTTGGATGTGCATGGCTGATACGGCCGATGTCTTCGGCACTGGCGCGGAATTCCATTGCTACCACAGCTTCTGCGATCAAGTCGGCTGCTCGCGGACCGATCATGTGTACGCCCAAAATTTCGTCGGTCTCCTGATGAGCCAACACTTTTATCAAACCATCGAGATCCATACTTGCGCGCGCCCTGCCACTGGCTTTAAAGGGGAAACTTCCCACTTTGTAGGCAACACCCGCAGCTTTCAGCTGCTCCTCCGTTTGACCGACGGCGGCAACTTCCGGCCAGGTATAAACTACGCCCGGAATGAGGTTGTAATTGATGTGGGGTTTCTGACCGGCAATGGTTTCAGCAACGAAAACACCTTCCTCCTCGGCCTTGTGCGCCAGCATAGCGCCCTTCACAACGTCACCGATAGCATAGATGCCGGGAACCGAGGTCTGAAGATGGTCATCCACCGCTACGCGGCCACGGTCGTCCACCGTAATTCCTGCTTTTTCCAATCCTAAGTTCTCCGTGTAAGCCTTACGACCAACGGCCACCAACACGTAATCACCCTCAAGCACAAGCTCACCGCCTTTAGGGTCATCGGCCTTTACGGTAACGGTCTTCCCTTTGGCGGTAACCTCCTTGACCTTGTGAGACAGGTAAAAGTCGAAGTTAATTTTCTTGAGTGATTTCTGCAATCCCTTACCCATGGTGCGATCCATGGTT
>CANHYZ010000251.1 GCA_947464885.1 Flavobacteriales bacterium | reverse complement strand
TGGCGCAGTTCATCAACCGGGCGGGATCGATGGTGGTGTTTTTCATGGCGGTGTATTTGCGCGATGATATCGGGTTGGATTTGGCGCAGGTGGGAGTGGTTATGTCGTGCTTCGGTGTTGGGGCGTTAGTGGGAGTCTATGCCGGAGGAAAGCTCAGCGATAAAATCGGACATTACCCGGTCATGGTGGTCAGTTTGTTGGGCGGTTTTGTGATGTTCATGCTGGCCTCTCAAGTAGAGGAGTTCATATCGCTGTGTGTGGTGATGTTTTTACTCAGTGCGTTTGGCGACGGCTTCCGTCCGGCGGGTATGGTGGCTATTTCCCATTACAGCAATAAGGACAATTACACGCGCTCGGTATCGCTCTATCGATTAGCCATCAACTTGGGATTTTCTATTGGGCCTGCCATGGGCGGGTTGTTGGCCGCAATGGACTATCAGTATCTCTTTTGGGCCGATGGCGGCACCTGCTTATTGGCGTCGGTGTTTGTCTACTTTTTCCTGGGAAAATCGCGTCAAGACAGTGTTGCAGAGTCAGACGATACAGATGACGATGCGTTACCGGCGGTGGAACGCTCACCATGGAAGGACCGTGCGTTTTTGATCTTCTTGCCATTGGTGACCATTTACGCCATTGCGTTCTTTCAGTTGTTCAGCACCATGTCGTTGTATTATAAGAATCACGAGGGTTTCACTGAAGGGCAGATTGGCGGCATTCTCGCCTTGAATGGCTTTCTGGTGGCGGCAGTGGAGTTAATTTTAGTTTCCAAGATCGAGCGCCTTGGCAGTTTGTATCGTTGGATTATTTGGGGAGCACTGATGCTCACGGCGAGCTACGGCATGATACTGTTTTTGCATGGCTATGCGTGGTTCTTATTCATCATCGTGGTTGTGTCGTTTTCGGAAATGTTTGTGATGCCCTTTACCAATACCTTCATGAACAACCGCTCGGGCAAAGCCAACCGCGGACAGTACGCTTCGCTGTATGTGATGGCCTGGTCGGCGGCGAGTGTGTTTACACCCATTATTGCAACCAACACAATGGAATCTTTTGGCTATCAAGCTTTGTGGTGGGTGATGATTGCATTTACACTAGCGGTTGTGCTTCTGACACTTTGGATGAAGAGAGCAGTGGCGAGTGACTAATGACTAATGACTAGTGACTAATGACGAGTGTCGAGCGACAAATGGCGAGTGGAGAAGGCAACTGTCATCCGTCATCCGTCATCCGTCATCTGTAATCTGTCACCCCTCACCCCTAATCAAGAATAATATTCCCCTCAAACACGCTCGGCATCGGCTTCATACGCTTCTTTATGCTTTAACGGAATTGTTTATTCCGCGACCATTCTGACGGCCTGCGCACCTTCGTGCAAAATGGTCGATCATGGTCAAAATCTATGTGCATGCCGCTTTGTTTGTTGCCGACGGTCGCAGGCCGTTTGATGAGTCGATAACGCAGGATGTTGCGGGGTTCATTCGGACCGTTGCGGCGTATAAGGGCCTTCATTGCTTGCACGTCTGTGTGTTGGCGGATCACGTGCATCTGGCGTTGGAAGTACCGGCGCGCGTCGATGTGTTTTCTATCCTTGAGACGTTGCGTTATTGGTTGCAGGATTATGTGGAGCGTCATTCGTCGCAGCCACCCTTCGCCTGGCAAGACCGGATGTGGGTGGTGTCGAAGTCGCCGAGTGATTTGGCCGGCTTGGAGAAGTACTTCCGTCGGCAGGCGGATTATCACGCCGCGCATAGCCTGGAGCGGGAGTGGGAGGATATGATGGATCTGGAGGAGATACTTGAGGACTGTAGGATTGTAGGATGATAGGATTGTAGGATTAGAGTGGGCGCATGACACTCATTCTCATTCTGTTTCTGTTTCTCTTTCTCTTTCTAGAGTTTTCAGATACAGAAAGACTATCAGAAACAGCAGGTGCACAGCCTTCATATGGGAATAGCACCATGGTAAGCGTGGTTAGAAATGGTCGATTTCAATAACGGAGTTCCGATGAATTTCGAATAAGGAGTCTTGTCCATATTGGTAAAGAAATGAGCTCCTATCGCTACGATGCATTTCCTTTGATGTGCGTCTCAACGTCTGTTCGAAGTCGGGGAAGGTGGTTGATGATTATTCCCCAAATATTCTCATCGGATACGTTGTCGTAAGCATGAATGATATGGTTTCTGAGACCTACGATTTTGCGTGCATTTTCAATTTGAAATTGAGGGTCTATGAGTAGAATTTTATTGACCGCTTCACCAATAATTTCAAGATTTCGTTCGATGGCTCGTTTGAGGAGTAGATTATGCTGGTAATCTGAGAATCGCTTTTCCCTTCCTTCAAAAAAGGAATCGATTTCATCGAGCGACTGTTTGATGTCGAACAGTAATTTAAGCACTTTTTCGTTCATAGATCAGGTGCTTTTCTCGGTCCACAACACGTCTGAAAATCGGGTTTTTGATAGCCTGATTTTCGACCAAATCAATTTCATGTTGAAGCAATAGACTCAGTTTCTCTTTTAGATCCATGTAATTGTCAAAGTAATCTTCCAACTTCATGGGCTCAAACTGAACGAGCACGTCAATATCACTTTGCTTTGAAAAGGTTGGAGTCAAAACAGATCCAAATACGTAGAGCTCTTTCACCTTGTGATGGTCACAAAGTGATTGAATTGCTGCATTATTGGAATAAATGATTTGCATGATGCTAAGATAGTGAGGAATAGGATTATAGGATTGTAGGATTGTAGAGCCCTCATGAACTAAATCATGGGGTTAACACGGAGACCTCGGCTACGCTCGGTCACCGGCAATCTAGCTGAGAGCATAGCCTCGGCTCCGCTCGGCCAACCTGGCGTGCACCGAGCGAAGCCGAGGTGCTCATCACTCGCGCATGGCCCGGTCCCCGAGCGGAGTCGAGGGGCGTTCTCTGAGCGGAGTTGATGGTTGGTCCCCGAGCGAAGTCGAGGGCCCCCAGTCCAACACTCATTCTCATTCTCGAATTTTCAGAAACAGAAACAGAATGAGAAACAGAATGAGAATGAGTGGTTGGCGTCCCCCTATAATCCTACAGTCCTAAGCCCTATAATCCTACAAAAATCAATAGACCACCATCAGCACTCCGCTCGAAGTGCGGTACATCGTGCCGGGGGCGAGGCCTGCGTCTACTGCAGCAGCGTTATCAGAGAACACAGGCAGACTTTCGTTGCGGATGGCAGCGGCGCTTTGGGCGCGTAGGGCAAAGGGTACCGACAGCAGTTGCTGTGTGCCCATATCGATATACCCATTGCCGGCGTTGAGTTCGACACGCAAGAATTTGTTACTGTTGTCCCACGCGATGCTGTCGAACGTACTTATCTCAGGCGTACCCGATCCAAACGCAGTCGTAAACAATCCCAGTGCATTCGTGGTGAGGGCGTGCGTTTCACTGTATTCAGTAGCACCGCCAAGCGAATCGGCCAACAACGTAAAACGGACCTGTACATCGGTATTGGCTAGCGCATCGCCGTTGGCATTGCGCGCTACTGCTTGGTAGTTGATGAAGGCGGGGACGGTGGTGGAGGATTGATTCGCGTTAATGTCAGTGTAGTTCGTTGCAAACAAAGCTTGTCTTTCTGATGTAGTTAAGATTCGATTATATATTGCAATGTCATCAATGAACCCATTGAAATAAAAACTTGAGTTTGGTGAACTCATTGATTCATAACCGAAATAGGTATTCTGTGAAGCAGGATCGGTCATGTTATTTATGAGAGTATCTGTATTAACCAAAATATCATTAACGTATAGTTTGGCTATACTCTGATTTGAATTGTATATGAATTCTAGATATACATGTTGATAATTGATAGAGCTAACTTGGCTGGAGGAGTATACATAATCAGCGCAAACTCCACCTGCGGTCACTAATATTAGTTTGCCTGCTGGTCCTATCGTCTGCGAACCACTTAATCCGAATTTTGAACCTTGACAAGAATTTCCTCGGTTGGACAGAATTGACTGATCGAATAGCGTTGAGAAAAGAGTTGGTTTTACCCATGCGGATATTGTGAAATTTGTTTGATAGCGCTTAAGGATTGGATTGTTTCCAACATTGATAAAGTCGTTGCCATCAAAATAATAAGCATTATTTACATTGCCAAATCGATCCACAGCCAGCGTCGCCCCATTCACCACACCATTATTCCCATTCCCAC
>CANHYZ010000250.1 GCA_947464885.1 Flavobacteriales bacterium | reverse complement strand
TCATTACAGACGGCAAAGGCAGTGTATTAAACCTGTTGGAGGATTAATTTTTTTTTTTTTGCGAAAGGTTATATTTTTGGATAACTAACATCCAAATCCATGAAAAAACCACTACCTAACTTTTCCGTCTGCTGCCTGCTGGCCGCAATGGTGACCTTCTCGCTTAAGACCATGGCGCAAACTGCCTGTCAGAGTTCTTACGACAACACCTTCAACAACAACACTACAGTCACCCAATACTGGCCGGGGCCTGCGCCTATTCCGCTCAATACAAACATCAACGGTATTATTTCGGCCGGCAACGACCTCGACTACTACAAGTTTTACATCACAACAGGGGGAACCATCGCTGTATCACTCACGAACCTGCCGGCGAATTACAATTTACGCCTGTGCAACAGCAACGGTTCCACGATTGCGCAATCCAATGCGAATGGAACAGCCAACGAAAACATCAACTTCAACGTGACGTCCAATACTTGGTACTTTGCACTTGTTGTTCCCAGAAACTCCAATACGTTCAATACCACTGCATGCTATACCTTGAGAGTTTCAACCGGAACAGCTGCGATGCCTGAGGCGCTTGATAGCGAAGGTCTGAATGACGAAGTGAAACAAGCTGCTATTGAGCTTTACCCCAACCCTGCTTCTGATCAGGTGACCATCGATTATGCTCCATTCAAAGTATCAGGACGAACCACTTTGAAACTGCTCAATAGCTTGGGACAAGAAGTGCTTTCACAATCCATACTCGGTGCGAAAACAACGCTCGACCTCTCCGGGCTGCCCTCGGGTGGTCTATATCACATCATTATTTACGACTCACAACAGGCGTTGCCGGCCAGCCGGAAACTCCTCATTAATCGATAAGTCAAATGTGATTCAGCGAACTGAAAAGGGGATAGCAAAGGCTGTCCTCTTTTTTTTTGAAACAACTACATAATCAATTGGCAATCATAGCAACGAATTAACTCACTCTAAGCAACCTTTATGCGGGCTCAATTGTTATGAACATGAAAAACCTTTCAACATGAAATTCTGCAAAGTTTCGCTAGGCTTACTATGCCTCTTCCAGTCTATCTGCCAAGAGGGATATAGCCAAATTCTCGATTACTACTACTTGTTCCAATCGACCGATACTTGGACAGAACTTACCGGTGATCAGGTGGTCTTTTCTGGGGCATTTGATGATGAAGTTTCTGCAGGCATTCCCACGCTTCCTATCACCATGGGCGTTGAGCCCCACTCATCCCTTTACATCAGCACCAACGGCTTCATGACCTTGAGTGCTGCACCTTCCGCCACCAACTATGATCCGCTTTCCCTGGGTATTTCCGCGCCGGTTATTGCGCCTTTTGCCACCAACCTTGAAGGCATCGACGCCTCCTCCAAAGTAAGCTACACCATCGACTTTCAAGGTATACGCGTGCAATGGAAAAACGTGCGTCGCGTGGGGTATGTAGGAGAGTCCTTTTCACTTCAAGCCCGTATCAACAACACAGCCTACTCAGGCATTCCGTTTGGAAGCATCTCATTCCTATACGGTCCTTTTCAAGGGGTGGCGGCGCCGAGCACTTCGGTGCATGTGGGTATTCGGGTTGGCACGGGCGATAGCGCCGGCACCTACGCCACCCGCTCCGTGGATTCTGGCTCCCCCTGGACGCCGGACAACTTCGGCACTTCTTCCACGTCAACCTGCGCATTTCCATCCACCAATACTCCCGACGGCTTTCCGCCCGAAGGCATGAAGCATGAATGGGGTTTGTATTCAAGCTATCAGGGAGTACCAAATCCAGATGTATCCCCGCTCTGTAATGGAACAGGCAACGTGGTCATATACTCCAATTACGACGGCGGCACACTCAACATCAATGTGGACCAAGACATACCGAACCTGAAAATTGGTATTTGCACCTACGAGCCCGTTCTGATAGATATAACCGGGCCATTCGTGAGCAATGTTTCAGAAGTGCTCTATGCCGGATTCAACTCAAGCGCAAACAACAATCACTGCGGTTTGGGTAATATCACAACTACAATTTCAGGTATTGACCCGGCAATCACTCAAATTCTCACAGCACCGTCGGTAGGTTATGAACCGCTGCACGGTAACGGCGCAGGTGGTTGGGGGGGGGCTTTTGGTGGCTCCGGGGTTATGGTGGCTGCGAGCGGTCAGTGCGATACGCTCTATGTAACCGGTGGTAGCAATACCCCTGATGAAATCGTGTATTACTTTCTGAACGCCTTCGACGACGATTTACTGTTTCACCACACGCAATACGACTGCTGGCTTACCGAGGTGTATGATATCTCCGATGGAGGGAACTGCTGCGTAAATCCGCTCACGCCGGCATGGACCATTGAAGTTCCCAACGACACTGCTGTGTGTTACAACGGCACTCTTTCGCTGCAGTTGCTGGAAAATCAGAACGGTGAAGGCCCATTTACGTATGAGTGGACTTACAACACGCTACCCATTTGCGCAGATGCCGCTTGCGCCTTGCCCGTAACAGAAGATGGTGAGGCGTGCTTGACCATAACCAATGTCAATGGTCAAACACTCTCCGATTGTTTCGATGTATCCGTCGATGCTCCTATATTGATCGCGCTGAGTGTTTCGGATACTACCCTCTGCATGCCAGCTCAGTTTCTACTCAGCAACGACACCGACCCGAGCACGTTCACATCTCAGCAATGGACCATCGAAGGCACACCCTACCCCAATCAGTCGAACATAACCTTTACTCCAACTCAACCCGGTGTATTCGACATAGCCCTGGAAGTATCGACAGCCATTGGTTGTGCCTATGACACCTTGCTCACGGATTATCTCGTAGCATATCCGCAACCTCAGGCCAACTACACCTCCGATCCTCTCATACTAGAGGCGGATAACACCGATGTGACCTTGGTTGATTTATCGGAAGGCAGCATCGCATCCTGGGAATGGACCATCTCCTTGCCCTCGGAAGAGTTGGCCAGTATGGAGCAGATCCCAGCATTCAGCCTTCCCTTGGGCGCAGGTGGTTCCTACCCGATGCAACTGCAGGTGATTAGTCCCGAAGGTTGCTCGGATATCATCACGGGTACTTTGACGGTGAATGAACTATTTAATCTTTTTATTCCGAATTCATTTACACCGAATGGTGACGGCGTAAATGACGTTTTTGAAGTGAAAGGCTCTGCCATTGACGCGTCCAACTTTCAGATCAGCATTTTCAATCGCTGGGGAGAAACGGTTTATTCCGGCAACGACCCCAATGAGGCTTGGACCGGAGGAATGAATGGAAACACCTATTACTTACCCAACGGTCTTTACAGTTACTACATTGCAACGAATTCATTGAAAACAGGCGAGCGATACGAGTACAGAGGATACATTTCAATCATTCGCTAACACCCCCATTTATGAAGCTTTTTGCCACTACCTTAAGCTTTTTGCTTATTGCATTCACACTTTTAGCCCAAAAAGAAGCCAATGTCTGGCACTTCGGATATGGCTATGGGCTTGACTTCAACTCGGGTGAGGCCCTTCAGATAACAGGCGCGATGTCTTCGGTTGAAGGTTGCACAGCCTATTGTGATTCAGCCGGCAACCTATTATTCTATTCCAATGGTGGTGGTCGTATACCGGCAAGCGGTCAAGATCCAGGGCATATCTGGAACAGAAATCATGAAGTGATGTATGACATGCAAGGAACCGAAGGCGAAGGTTTTAGCGCAGCGCAGTCATCGGTTATCGTGCCTGCTCCCGGCGAACCGAATGTATACTACTTGTTTACTATCGATGAACTGGAGCATTATGTGGATGCTACTCCTGAAGTGTTGGCCGCAGAACCCAACGACAGAGGGTTTCGTTACTTCAAAGTGGACATGAACTTAAACAATTGACTGGGCGATGTAGTGCAAGCAGATATCCCCGTCTATGATTATTCCCAGGAAGGCTCGTGTGCCATTAGCCATGCCCATGGAAACGACTATTACTCCGAACATTCTCAAGCTCAACGAAATTGAAGCATTCACCAAGATTGCCACCTCTCCCAATGCCAAAACAGTCATTACGGACGGCAAAGGCAGTATATAAAACCTGTTGGAGGATTAATTTTTTTTTGCTGAAAAATTATATCTTTGGATAACTAATATCCAAATCCATGAAAAAACCACTACCTAACTTTTTCGCCTGCTGCCTGCTGGCC
>CANHYZ010000249.1 GCA_947464885.1 Flavobacteriales bacterium | reverse complement strand
TAATGCTGTTATCAGCTACAATGAAAAAGGGCCGCAACTGCGGCCCTTTTCTCTATATCGTTGTGCGGGAGAATCAATCACGACGTCCGCCAAATACGCGTAACAGGAACAAGAACAAGTTGATGAAGTCGAGGTATAGACTTAAAGCTCCCATCAACGCAAGCTTGCCGGCAGTGGCTGTGCCGTATTCTACACCGGCG
This sequence comes from Flavobacteriales bacterium, assembly GCA_947464885.1. Lineage (GTDB taxonomy): Bacteria > Bacteroidota > Bacteroidia > Flavobacteriales_D > Sanyastnellaceae > JAIBBG01. The sequence goes on along the minus strand of CANHYZ010000249.1, from coordinate 4,004 downwards.
CCAATGCGCTTGATCTTCTGCGTATCATAAGCAACAAGTCCGGTGAAGACCAAAACACCCACGCAGCTAATGATGTAGTCCATGGTTTCGCTGCCCAAAAACATATTCACCAGCGAAGCGATGACGATGCCGATAACGGCCATCATCAAAATGGAACCGAGGTTCGTAAGGTCTGTTTTTGTTGTGTAGCCCACTACAGCCATGGTGGCAAATAGTCCTGCCGTGATGAAGAATACTTTCGCAATAGCGGCCATGGAGTAAACCAGGAATATGAAGCTAAGGCTAATACCGTTGACGAGTGAATAGGCCAGAAACAAACCCATGAGTGCAGTGAGTGAAAGTCGATTAAACGCAAAGCTCATCACGAGCACCATGCCGATGGGTGCTAGCATCACAGCCCACATCAGCAAAGAATTGCCTTGGAGTAGGGCCAATAAATTACCGCTAGCCGCAAACCAGTAGGCTGCAGCACCGGAAATGACCAGTGCAAGAGTCATGTAAGAAAATACATTGGCAACAAATGAACGCGATACCGCGCTGCTGTCGAGGTTGATCGATTGATCGTTGTAGTTATTTAAGTTGTTCATAGGAAGGGTATTTCTGTTGCGAAGGTAGTGAAGAGGGTTTTAGGATTGTAGGGGTGAGGGGTGAGCGTTACGAAGGTATTCGATTTTTATTTGAACGTGAAAACGACCATTCACAAAGAATGTCAAGTGTGAAGCGCAGATGCCGTGAAATATAAAGGGGGCCTCTAAGCCCCCTATAATCCTACAATCCTATATTCCTACAATCCTAAGAAAGCTTCGACCCGATCAACGAGATAAACTCTTTGCGTGTCTTATTGTCTTCCAGGAATGCTCCGCTGAATGCACTTGTTGTAGTGACCGAGTTTTGTTTGCTCACTCCGCGCATTTGCATGCAAAGGTGCGAGGCCTCAATGACTACAGCCACGCCCATTGGATTCAATGTTTCCTGAATAGCATCGCGAATTTCAATTGTCAGTCTTTCTTGCACTTGCAAGCGACGAGCAAAGACATCAACTATTCGTGGAATTTTGCTCAAACCGACAATCTTACCATCAGGAATGTATGCAATGTGCGCCTTACCGAAGAACGGCAACATGTGGTGCTCACACAAACTATATAATTCAATGTCCTTTACCAAAACCATTTCGTTGTAGTCCTCATCGAACATAGCGCTGCGCAGAATCTTACGTGCATCTTGCTGATAACCTTGAGTAATGAAGGTGTAAGCTTTAGCAACGCGCTCCGGAGTTTTGAGTAGTCCTTGGCGATTCGGGTCTTCTCCCAAATGCCCTAATACGGCATGAATATTCTCTGCAATCTTCATTTCTGCAGCACTCAACTCTTTGGGAGTCTCAGGTTCCATAATCATGTAATTCATCGCGCGTATTTTTTTTAAAGAACAACGTCAAGCGCATTTGGTTCAACAAAAGTAGGCACTTTTGAAGAACCGCAACTGAGTTAAGTCCTGTGGTGATGTCTATTTTCCGCCGAAGTATTCGACGATGTTGTTCTCCGTTTCGTATAGTTTAATGCTGTGCAATTGATGCGTGCTGTTGCTTAAGAATGGCTCCAATTGCTCCCAAATAGCGATGACTACAATCTCACAGGAGGTCATTTTACCCTCAAGAAACGGCACGTCAAGATTCAGGTTGCGGTGATCCATTTTTGATAGCACATGCTCTTCGATGATATCACTCATGAACTTTAAATCGACGCAGTAGCCGGTATCCGGATGGGGTTCGCCTTTGACCGTAACAAAGAGGTCATAGTTGTGGCCATGCCAATTCGGGTTAGCGCATTTACCAAAGGTCTTGAGATTCGTCGCCTCATCCCAGCTTGGGTTCCACAACTTGTGCGCTGCGTTGAAACGTTCGCGACGGGTTACATAAACGGTTTTCATAGTGTCGTCTCCTTCATTCTAATGTAGCTCAACCTTGCAGTGGGCTTTCTTTCGTAGTAACATTGCAGAGTGGCTTTGGTTCATCCAATTTTAGGCTCACATTATTGATTCCAGATATGATAGTTGTTACCGGTGCATCAGGATTTATTGGCAGTTGCCTTGTCGCTAGGCTTAACCAGGATCGTTTCTACGATGTTGTTGCCGTCGATGATTTTAAAGGACTTTCACAGCATCCGGGTCATGAACGAACCGGTATTAACCTGGCGGATAAGCGCGTCATCGCTCAAGTAGATCGCACTGATTTTGCGGAATGGTTACGTAGGAATGAGGATCAAGTGCAGTTCGTTTTTCATCTTGGTGCACGCACCGATACCACCGAATTTGACCGCGCCATTTTTGATGAATTAAACCTGAATTATTCCAAGGAAATATGGCAAATCTGCTCGGAGTTCGCCATTCCATTGGTCTATGCATCTTCTGCTGCGACCTACGGATCAGGTGAACAAGGCTACACCGATGACCACGCTCTCATCCCTAAGCTGCAACCACTGAATCCTTACGGAGAGTCGAAAAACGACTTCGATTGCTGGGTACTCGAACAAACGAGCGCCCCTTTCTTCTGGGCCGGCTTGAAGTTTTTCAATGTCTATGGCCCCAATGAATACCATAAGGGACGCATGGCCTCGGTCATCTTTCATGCGCACAAGCAAATTAGCGCGAGCGGCGTTATGAAGCTCTTTCGTTCGCACCGCCCCGACTTTGCAGATGGCGGTCAAATGCGCGATTTCGTTTACGTTAAGGACGTCGTTGAAGTGTGCCTGTTTTTGATGCATCACCGAAAGAATGCCGGTATTTATAATCTTGGTTCCGGAACAGCTCGTTCGTTTAATGATCTCGCGCTGGCAACCTTTAAGGCCATGAATATGGAGCCTGCTATTTCATACATCGATACCCCGGAAGACATCCGCGAGAAGTACCAGTACTTTACCGAGGCAACGATGGGTAAGCTCAAAGACATTGGTTACAGTCATCCATTTTACTCCCTTGAGCAGGGTGTTGATGATTATGTGAAGACGTATCTGCAGGGCGGGTATTCGTATTTCTAGCGCTTGGCTGAATCAGACCCTCTGTTTCTTCATTGACAAATTCTGTCAGCATGCTATATTTGTAAAACGTGAAAAAGCTAGCTGTCATTGATTGCGGAACGAATACGTTCAACCTGCTTGTCGTGGAGGCCACGAAAGAGGGTTGGACCCCGCTTTTCACGAATAAAGTTGCAGTAAAACTGGGAGAGGGTGGATTCGATGATAAAGTCATTAGACGGGATCGTTTTGCACGTGGATTGGATGCGCTTTTGGTGCATCATACAGCTATTGAGAGTCTACAATGCGATGAGGTTTTTGCTTTTGCGACTTCTGCATTGCGTGAAGCATCAAACGGCAGCGAATTCGTTGCAAAGGCTGCTCATTTGTTCGGACTTCAAATCGAACTAATTTCAGGTGATCGCGAAGCCGAGCTGATTTGGGAGGGCGTGCGTCTTTCTATGGATATCGGAACGGAACCAGCGCTGATTATGGATATTGGCGGCGGAAGCACGGAATTCATTATTGCCAATGCGCATGAAGTTTTTTGGAAAAAAAGTTACTTACTCGGGGTAAGTCGGCTTCATGATCGTGTTCGCCCGACAGAACGCATTGAGCAAAAGCAGTTACATGAATTGGAGAATGTTTTGCGCGGAGAACTGAGCGACTTACAGGAGGCTCTAAACAAGTTTCCCGTAACGCGTCTCATCGGATCGTCCGGTTCTTTTGATACCCTTCGCGCTATGCATTACCGCGATGGGCGAACCGAGCAGTTGAATTCATTGCATGCAGAGATTCCGATGAAGGGTTTTCATCAAATCCATCACTGGCTACTGGGAAGTTCAATGTCCGATCGACTCAAGCATACTGCTATTCCGAACATTCGCGCTGAGTTCATGCCGATGGCTTCACATCTGGTTTTCTTCGTTCTTCAAATGCATCCGTTCAAGCACTTAATTCATTCGGCCTACAGCCTGAAGGAAGGTGCAATCCACT
>CANHYZ010000248.1 GCA_947464885.1 Flavobacteriales bacterium | reverse complement strand
GAGCAATCGCCCGATATCAATCAAGGCGTTGAGCGCAAAAAGCCGGAAGAACAAGGTGCCGGTGACCAGGGAATGATGTTCGGATATGCGTCGCGCGAAACCGATAACTACATGCCCCTTCCACTGGAATTGGCGCACACACTCTTGCGCGAACTGTCTGCAATTCGCCGCGAGTTTCAGGCCGGTAAGGGAAAGGTAATGCCTTACCTGCGTCCGGATGCCAAGAGTCAGGTGACCATTGAGTATGATGACAATAATAAGCCTGTGCGCATTGACTCTATTGTGATTTCAACTCAGCATGATGATTTCGACAAGGATTCAGCGATGTTGAAGAAGATCCGCGAAGACGTCGTGAATATTCTGATTCCACGCGTGAAGAAGAAATTGCCGAAGCGCGTTCAGGCTTTGTTCAACGATAAAATCAATTACCACATCAACCCAACCGGAAAGTTTGTTATTGGTGGTCCACACGGAGATACCGGTTTAACAGGCCGTAAGATTATCGTTGATACCTATGGTGGTAAAGGTGCTCACGGTGGTGGCGCATTCAGCGGAAAGGATCCCTCTAAGGTTGACCGTTCAGCTGCGTATGCTACTCGCCACATTGCGAAGCATCTTGTTGCTGCTGGAGTATGCGATGAGGCCCTCGTTCAGGTTGCCTACGCTATTGGTGTAGCTGAGCCGGTGGGATTGTATGTGAATACCTATGGCACCGCAAAAGTGAAAATGAACGATGGTGAAATTGCCCGTATCGTTCGCGGTATGGACGAGTTTAACATGCGTCCGTATTCGATTGAAAAGCGTTTCAAGTTGCGCACACCAATCTACCTGGAAACAGCATCTTATGGTCACATGGGACGCGAATCCAAGGAGGTGACCAAGGTGTTCAACAAAGGCAAGAAAAACGAGATCAAGGTGAAAGTGAAGTTGTTCCCTTGGGAAGAGCTCAATGCCCTTGATGCAGTCAAGAAGAAGTTCAAAATGAAATAAAGTTGAAAACGCCCCGATATCGGGGCGTTTTTGTTGGTAGGTCTTTCCGGGTGCTAGTGTCTTCACTTACCTTCGTAGTTAACTATGATGAAAGGGTTTTTGATGATAGGGATGTTATGGCTGTGCGTGGTCTCCGCGCTTTATGGTCAATTGGCGGAACCGATGCACGAGGAGGCAAGACTGTTTTTCAAGCAACAGCTTCTTGCGACCCGCTCGCATTCCACGCCAAAGGGACCGGCTATCGATTATGCATGGGAGTTTTTGGGGCCGGCTGCGCAACCACGTGAAGATGATGCTTCAGGTACAGGTGTGCCGGCTTATGCGCGCCGCAGAGGCAATGGTACGGGCCGTATCAACTACCTCTATGCACACCGCACAATGCCCGCGCTCTTGTGGGCATGCTCACCAACGGGGGGACTTTGGTATACCACGGATGAAGGTGCACATTGGAAGGAGGGAGGCACAGATCGACTGCCGGTTTCCGGTGTTTCTTCCATTGCCGTTAATGACGCGAATCCGCGCGAGTGGGTTATCGCGACCGGTGATGGTGATGATCAGTTCACGGCTACCAATGGGCTCTGGTATACGCGCAATGCGGGTAAATCGTATCGATCTATCAACGGTGATGATCCATCTACGGCATTGCCTTTTCATTTGTTGGAGTCTGCCACGTTCATCAGTGAGGTAATGGCTCACCCGAATGAGTTTAATCGCATCATCGTGGCATCAACTAAAGGCCTGTGGATGAGTGAAGATATTTCCAAGCGCGCAACCGATTATGGGCCCCTGGGATGGCTGTTTGGCCGCACCAAATGCGTGCCTCAGTGGAAGCGGGTGTCGCAGGCACGTATCTATGATGTGGAGTGGCTGCACGGGTTTCGTGATGGTGAGGTCGTTGCGGCAGGAGGAGAGGCGCTATTGTTGAGTTGGGATGGCGGATTGAACTGGGAGGAGCAGCCACAACCGAATCTTACAGGGTTGGATGGATTTCCTTTTCGCCGCATGACACTACAATACGCGGAGTCCATGCCCGGGTTTTTATATGTCATGATTACGTGCAGTGAAGCTGCAACGGCCAGCAAGATTGGTCCAGCCCGCTTGTTTTTGTTTGATGTCGTATCGAAGACCTGGCAGCTTGTTCGGGATATGGACGGTGCCGTAACCAACGTTATTCCAACGCGCGGAAGAGCCTTTGTGGTGAGTGACAACAATCCGCAATGGATGGCTTGTGCCAACGTTCAGCCGGTCAACATAAGCACCGATGGCGGAAAATCATTCGAGAAGATTTCCAAGAATCAAATGCACGATGATGTGCACCACTTACTCTTGTCGGCGGGTGAACGAGCTCTTTGGGCTTCACATGATGGCGGTGTGAGTGTGAGTTATGATCGTGGCGTGAGTTGGGAACCTCGCGACAATGGCATTGGAGCAGCGAACGTTTTTGGTGTTTCCGTGTCGCAGAGTAAAGATTTGCGCATTGCCTATGGCGGTTATGATGTCGGAGGAAATTATTACCGCGATGGAAGTTGGCGACACGCTTCCTGGGGCGATGGTTTTGAAACGATTATCAGTCATGCCGATCGCGACGTTGTTTTTACAACCAGTCAAAACGGAGGAATACAAGCCACGTTTGACGGTCATTCGTTTGATGAATCCTTAAGACCAAACTCAAAGGCAGAGTGGCATACCTGGATTCGCATGCATCCTACGGAGCACAACACCATTTACTGCTCGGGTGAGCGGCTGATGCGCTCAACGGATTTGGGTGAATCGTGGCAGCCCATTTTTGAATGCAAGAAGGTCGATACCACGGCCGTCAACGCCTACCGGTTTTTTCTATCGTCGGATCACCCGCAAACGATGTATGTGTATGCGTTGTCTAAGGGGAATGCCACTGCACCTCAATTGTGGGTGACGCACAATCTGCTGGAGCAGGATCCGACACACGTAAAATGGCAGCGTGTTCCCTACGTACCAATTGAGGGCTGGATTGCATCGGTGTGTATTGATCCGCTCGATGCGCGCAAGTTTTGGGTGCTGTATACCTGTCGAGAGCGTGACGGCAAACTCTGGTATTTCGATGGTCGGACCTATACCGATGAGACACGTTCACTGGCTGATGCCTATTGCGAAGCAATGACGCTTGAGTTCGGTACCGATGCTCGATTGTATGTGGGTAGTGCATCGGGTGTTTATACCAAATCGCGCACGGAGCCGGATTGGAAGTTGCTGAAGGGACTTCCGGGAGTGCCCGTAAAATCGCTGGCGATTAATTATGCTACGAAGAAGATTGTGGCCGGTACGTTCGGACGAGGAATTTGGCAAGCCGATTTATACCATTGATTTATTTGTTGTATTTCAACCAGAGATCGCGTGCCCCACTGATTGTTAGAAGGCCTGTCTCCTGCGTGATGGATTCATTCAACTGATGGATTCCTGAAGCATCAATCGCCCAGAGGGCATGATTCAAATCGTCGTAAATGATTTTCTCCGGATGAAGTGTGTTGTAGGTGGCATACGATGAGAAATTATTGACATACCTGACTATTCCACTCGCTTGAATGGCGTAAAAATCGTCGCCATCGCCTGCACAAACGCTGCTTACCGGAGAGGTGTCGTAGAAATTGAAATTGGTGTTGATGGCACCCGTGTTCAAATTGAGGTAAGCAAAGATTCCTGCACCGTTGTTATTTCCCGCAAGGATGATGAATTGCTCGTCGCTTTGCAGAGGAATAGCGCCCACGATATCCCAATCAACCGATAGCGTGAGTTGGGGCATGCCGCTGTTGCGCGGGTATACATCGATGTAATTGGTGGTGCTTAACGTCGAGGCTGAAATCGCAATGATAACAGAATTAGTAGCGGTGATTTGCGTGATGCGGTCGGAAGCATCCACGTTGGAGAATTGCCTGCTTCCACCGCGATCAGTCACAAAAAGTTCGCCCGATGAATTGCCCCAAAGGAATTGATGCGCTTCACGATAATGATAAAAGGCAGTGAGTTCATTTTGACTAGTTGGAAATGCCGCTTGGAGCATCTCCAAATCAGGATAGGTCAAACTGCTTAGTTGCGCCGGATTCGTGCTGCATGCGACGAGTTGGTTGTTGCGTGAATCAATACCACCAAAGGCGTAATCACTTTCGTAATTCAGCCAGGGCATGAGTGTTCCATTGTGCAAACTGTCGATGGCGGTGAAAGCACCATTCGGGCGAACAACG
>CANHYZ010000247.1 GCA_947464885.1 Flavobacteriales bacterium | reverse complement strand
GTTTGATGCCGACACAGCATTTTCATTTGTGAAGGAGCAAGTTGATTTCGGTCCGCGCGTACCCGGCAGCAAGGCGCATACCCAATGCGGTGACTACATCGTAGCGCAAATGCAATCGTACGGTGCGACAGTTACCGAGCAAAAAACCACGCTGAAAACCTTTGAAGGAAAAAGTATTCCGGTAAGAAATATCATTGCTGCATTCGCTCCTGAGAAAAAGTCACGCGTTCTATTATGTGCGCACTGGGATAGCCGTCCCTTTGGCGACAAGGATAAAAATCAAAGTCTATGGCAGAAGCCAATTGACGGCGCCAACGACGGCGGCAGCGGCGTAGGTGTGCTGATGGAAATCGGACGACAACTTTCCCTATCACCTACGGCGATTGGCGTTGATATCATCTTCTTCGATGCTGAAGACTTAGGAACTGCCGAGTTTGCCAAAGATGGACAGCAGGAGGTGCTCAACGATGGCTTCACCACTTCTTGGTGCCTCGGCTCACAATACTGGGGAAAGAACAAGCATGTGGAAAATTACAATGCCCGTTTTGGGATATTACTCGACATGGTTGGTGCGGCTGATGCCTCCTTCAACAAAGAAAAATACTCCATGGAATTCGCTCCGGACGTAGTCAACCTCGTTTGGAATACAGCATCGAAGATGGGGTATGGCAACTTGTTTACCGCTGATGAAGTGGAAGGTGTAGTGGATGATCATTTCTTCGTCACCCGCGGCGGCATTCGCTGTGTGGACATCATTGATACCCGCACGCAAATTATGGCGATGGGCTTAGGCGGCTATACGTTTGCCAACTATCATCACACGCACAACGACAATCTTTCCATCATCGATAAAGGCACATTGAAAGCGGTTGGTCAAACCCTCATGCAGGTTATCTACAACCAATAGGACGTTAAAAGTCCATATTCAGCGACAAGTAGAAGACACGATCCATTACGCGGCCGTCATCTATGCCCCACGCCCAATCGGCGCGGACGAAATAACCGAGCAATCGCGAGTGTAATCCGAAGCCATATCCGTATACCACGGGTTCTCGGTTATTCGAAATGGTGACGGTTACCGGGTTCTTGATGACATCAGTTCTATTGAAGAGGTTGTCATCGGCGTATGGATTCCATCCTGTCCAAGCGCTTCCGGCATCGAAGAAGGTCACCAGTTGGAAGTTCTCCACGAAGTCACTCTTGATAGGGTTTTTAGCGAAATATTTGAACACCGGTAGACGCAATTCAGCGTTGGCGACGACAGCTGAATTCCCGTTACGTGCATTGACGAAAAATCCACGTACCGGTCCAACAAACGACTGAAAGCGATACGGCTCGTCAGGGTTGATCGGGGTAGCATTGTCTACACGTTGAAACAGCCAATTATCGACACCTCCAAAATAGTTGATCACCTTTTGCGCGCCAAAAGATGAGGTTCCTGCCATGCGGAAGGCTGCAATGAACGTACGGTGAATACGCTGATAATGGCGAGCATCAAAACCGACAATGTTGATGTCTGTCTTTCGCTCCAGGTTAGGCTGCTGATAACGTTCGACCCACGTCTTAAATCGCGTTCCGTTATAGAGGTTTAGCCCTTTGGAGATGGTGTTGTCGAAAACATACTCGACCTTCAACGCTACATTCATCTCTGTGATGTTCGTGGCCTCCAGGCTTACCAAATCATTGGACTGGCGCACTGCTCTGTCGATACGATAATCAGCACGAATACGCACTGAACTAACTTCACTGAAAGGAAACTTAACACTGTAAGCAATGACGTTGCTTTGGAGTTTGTAAAAGTCAATGCCTCGTTGAATGCGCTGTGACTGACGAGAGAAGATCATCTTTCGATCCCAGCGGTCGCGAAGGTTTTCAAAGCTGATACCGTACTCTGCATTATCCAGGCCCCAATTGACGCGAAACCCACCAACCACCTTGTAATCTTCGAACAAATCAGAAATGCCGAATTGGGTGAACCCTGATAATCCAGGAGAAATACTGTTTGGAGAACCGCCTGTATAATTCTGATAAATCGGATTAAAGAAATTATTGCTCATTTGGGCGATGGCTTTGTCTGCCGCGAAATTCAGTCGATAATTCCGTGAGCGTGGCATGACGAATTCCAAAATCGTATCATTCTGCAGCTGCTTTGTTCGTGGTGAAACTTCCTCGACGCGCGCTGTTTCTTTCTCCAGTGTGTAATCCAATCGATCCTCATCGAACACGTAGTTATCAATGTCGACATCACCCTTGACTAAGGTGTCTGATGAAATTTTCAGCTTATCGGTCAACCGGATTTGCGGTTCTTCACCCGCCGGTACCTGCAATTGCGAAGTCCCACTGAACACGTCCCCACTTCTATTACCCAAGGAGATCCAAGGCTTCCCTCCTTTCCGGAAACCAATGAGATAAGCTCCGTCGCCGCCATGAAAATCGTGCTCATGGATATCGCGCGGGAAATTCGATGCCGGCTTTGTTGTTGTGAAATAACGGTAATGAATTGTCGTGTCGATTGCGCTGATGACACTATCGATGTTTGCTATGTATCGGTTGCGATAGCCGTTGTCGTCGCCCAAAAAAGTGAAGTGCTTGTGGCTATACTCAAACGGCCGTGATTCTTGGATCTTGTCGGTTTGTGTAACGCGCTCCAGGACGCGAGAACGATTCTCCAGATCATAAATGAAAACATCCGCGGAAAGGCTCATCCGGATATTTCCATCCGTAAATGTGCGCAGCGTATCATCCGATCTGTTCGAAACAAAAATCACGCGCTTGCCCTGTTCTATGAAGGATGGCTCCAAATCATCATAGATATCACGCGTGAGTTGCTCGAAGTTATTCCCGATAACTTGATAGAGGTACAGGTCCGTTTGACCGCGATTCACGGCGCTTAGTATCATGCGCTTTCCATCGGGACTGTAATGCATCGAATTGATTTTTTCGATGAGGTATAATTCCTTTTGGGTATGCTTGCCTGTCTCCGCGGTATAATTCCCAATCCATGCATTTGCGCGCTTCTCGAAGATATACGTCAACACTTCACCGGATGGATGCCAGGCTAACACGGGAAATGTTTCGTCAGCAATACGCTCCATCTTATGCTCACGCTTTAGAATACACTTTTTCTTGCCAGTCTCCACATCGTACAACCAGATACGGTACTGTCCGAGCTCATGCGTGACATACGCCACTTTCGTTTGGTCGGATGACAGCGTGAATTTCGAATAATGGTAGTTCTTTTTGTATTTCACATGAAGATCCCCGAGTGATTTCAGGCTTCGTTTATACGCCTTGATTTCGTCCTTCGTGGCATTGTCTGACAAGCGCAGTTCCGCAGGCAGTAAATCGTTGCGACCACCCGCTGCTTTTTCTTTATAGAAGTTGATGTACTCCGTTGAAAGTTGATCAAGGGTGAGCCCTAGGACATACAAAAAACCACTTTCGATGTTGCGACTGGCCTGCGCCATGTAGAGAATGTTCGGAATTACATTCTGACCATACACTTCTGCGATATAATTCCAAAAGGTTTGACCGGCCAACCGTGCATCATCTCCTTCAAACTGATTAAAGCTTTTGAATTTACCGCTGCGCGCAAGATCCTTAATGAATGTTGTGCTTTCTGCTGACACACCATTGGCCGCATAAGCAATGATTCCTTCCTCAAACCATTTCGGAACGGAAAGCAAAGTCGAATTCTTGAGCACGTCTTTCCAGTTGCCCCCGTAGATTAATTGCGCAAACAGAACACGCGCAATGTTCTCACGAATTTGTTTCTCCAATAGATCATGACTTCCCTCGTAGTAAGTAAACATTTTGCTCCCCACGATTTTCGCAGAACCGCCAATGTTAAACTGGTCATCACCGGTTAACCCTAAGTTGCTCTGTCGAAATTCACTTTGATTAAGGTAGGATAATACTTCAATCTTCTCGTCTACCGTGTAGTCAAAAAATTGCTGCAGTTCTTTGAGGTTTTGTTCGCACGAAACCAGCGTGTATTGCGCAAGATTTTCGCCACCTATGTAATAGTAGACTTCAAAATTTTCGGATGGATAATAGAACCAGGTGAATTCGCGGTACTGTATACGGTTCTTTCCAAACTCCATATTCGTTCCTTGATAGAACTGCGCGAACGCAAACTCTCCCGAGATAAGGAGAATCGAACATAACAATGCGTGCAGCAGGTTCTTCATACAGCGATGACAGTAGGCT
>CANHYZ010000246.1 GCA_947464885.1 Flavobacteriales bacterium | reverse complement strand
GACAAGTCCGTTTACGAATTGTTGCAGAGGCATGGCATTGGGATGACCGGATGCAAAGACCACGTCATCTTTGAGAAGCATGAAATTGTAAAAGATGATTCGAAACCGTACACGGTTTTTACGCCATACAGCAAGAAATGGAAATCCAAACTGACCGATGACACGTTCAACGCATTCGATTGCGGCGGTTTATCTCAGGCCACGCGTCAATGTGAGTCACACGAGCTCATAGCACTTGAAAAGATGGGGATGCAGCCTGCAAATTTGGAGCACATTCCCGCCATTGATGCTGATGAATCCATCATCACCAACTATCATCAAACGCGTGACATACCATCGATTCGCGGTACGACGCGCCTCAGTATTCATCTCCGTTTCGGAACAATAAGTATTCGTGAACTAGCGCGATTAGGCGTTCAAAAGAATGAAAAGTGGCTGAATGAATTAATCTGGCGTGACTTCTACCAAGCTATAATTTATCACTTCCCGCACACAACGACCGCAGCCTTTAAGCCGGCCTATGACCGTATTGAATGGAGGAACGACGAAGCCGAATTTCAAGCCTGGTGTAATGGACAAACGGGATATCCTATTGTCGATGCAGGGATGCGTGAGCTCAATACCACGGGCTTCATGCACAATCGGGTGCGCATGATTGTGGCGAGCTTCCTCACCAAACACTTGCTTATCGATTGGCGTTGGGGTGAACGCTACTTTGCGGCCACGTTGAATGACTTCGAATTGGCCAGCAACGTCGGCGGCTGGCAGTGGGCCGCAAGCAGTGGATGCGATGCAGCGCCGTATTTCCGTGTATTCAATCCGGAATTGCAAACAGGAAAATTCGACCCGCAGTTTAAATACATCAAGCAATGGGTTCCGGAGTTCGGCACCTCGGGTTATTGCAAACCAATTGTAGACCACAAGGTTGCGCGTGAGCGTGTTTTGCGCGTCTTCAAAACGGCATTACAAGATCGCGATGCTTAGCTTTGATCCATGAAACCAATCTTCGCGGATTTAAACGTACTCGATTTGTCTAGTGTATTGGCAGGGCCATCGGTTGGTACCTTCTTCGCTGAATTGGGTGCGACGGTCACAAAAATCGAAAGCCCGCACCATGGCGGTGATGTTACCCGATCATGGCGGCTACCGGGAGAATCAGGATCATCGGGTGTTAGTGCTTACTTCTCTTCGGTCAACTTTGGAAAACACTACCAGCAGATTGATTTGAGTGATGAAAGCAATCGCCACCGTATTGAGCAGCTCATTGCCACAAGTGATATTGTCCTGGTCAACTTCAAACAGGGCGACGACATTAAGTTCCGACTTACGGCGGATGATGTTCATGCCATTCAACCGCGCGCCGTTTACGCAGCGCTAACAGGTTTCGCCTCCGATGTTCATCGCATTGCCTATGACGTAGTCTTGCAGGCTGAGAGTGGACACATGTATATGAATGGCACTCCGGAAAGTGCTCCTATTAAAATGCCGGTCGCCATGATCGACGTAATTGCCGCGCATCAACTCAAGGAGGGCATTCTGTGCGCGCTGTATCAGCGCGAAAAGTCAGGACATGGCTCAACCGTTCGATGCACCTTGGAAGAGGCTGCGCTCACGGCGTTGGTTAACCAGGCGTCTAACTTTTTGATGACCGGTCACGTGCCTCAACCCATGGGCTCACTGCATCCCAACATCGCACCCTATGGCGAAACGATGGCATGCGCAGATGGCCGGCACCTGGTGCTGGCGGTAGGAAGCAATGCACAGTTCGCCTCGCTTTGTGGAATTATTGAAAAACCTCAACTCGCCGGCGATGAACGTTTTGCAACCAATCTTCAGCGTGTGATTCACCGACAAGCGCTTGTCGAGGAGTTGCTTCCTGCATTTAAACAACGCTCCTGTGATGCATGGATGACACAATTGATTGAGGCAAACGTTCCTGCCGGAGCAGTTAAGGACATGGCTCAGGTGATGGAGGGAACAACAGCAAAGCAGATGATTCGCGAAGAGGTCATTGATGGACAACTTACGAAACGAATGAGCAGCATCGGATTTAAGCTGGAATCTTAATCTCGTAGACTCTGCGTTCTTTGTTGCGCAAGTGGTTTTCGCGCAGCCATGGATTCAACAATTTCAGGTTCTTGTAAGTTGTTCCCTGCTGCTTTGCGAACTGAGCAAGGTCTGTAATGGTGCTATCCACCGAAATCACGCCGTAACGGTAAGGCTCGTAGAGATCTGCCGGCCGCAGTACAAATCCATATTTATCTGCATGATTGAATATTTCCTTCATCGCCAGGATGCGATAAACATAGCGACCGGTTTCTTCATTGAGCAATAGATCCCAGTAGTTGTTTTGGCCTTGTCGGTCAACTTGCCGTTGTAAACCTCCGGCTCCCATGTTATAGGATGCCGCAGCCATTGACCATGAACCATAGCGATCGTAGGCATCCTTCAAAAAATGGCATGCAGCGTAGGTGCTTTTCTCCACGTGGTATCGCTCGTCAACCTGATCATTGATTTCCAAGCCATAGCTCACACCGGTGTCTTCCATAAATTGCCAGAACCCTCGCGCACCTGCGGGTGAAGACGTTTGCGTGAGTGCGCTTTCGATGACGGCTAGAAACTTGAAATCATCGGGTATTTCGTTGGCTTTGAGTATCGGCTCAATCACCGGAAACCAACGGTAGGCGCGCTTGATCGCGAGAAGTGTATTGCTATGCCAGTACACATTCACCAACAGCTCACGATCGAATCGTTCGCGACTATCAAGAGCATCCATTGGAACGGGTTCACCGGCGAATTCCATTTTTTCGGGCAACGGCAAGGAGTAAATACGGTAGCGTCCGTTGATGACATCGAAGTAGGCTTGATTTTCTTCTTTGGAAGGTCGTGATTTCAGAACGAAGCTGAACAAGCCCACAGCGATAATGGATGTTATCAAGCCGATACCTGCTGCAATCCAATAGACTTTCCGTTGCATGATGCCTTAAAAAAAGGGTGATTTGAATTCAGCGAATGTTAGAGCGTTTCGGTCCTTCTCAGAGAGAATTGGTTGTTCGATACCCCAGTCGATGTTTAGATCTTTATCATTCCACAGCAGACTGCGGTCGCAATCGCTACTGAAGTAATTCGTGCACTTATAAGAGAAGATTGTGTGCTCCTCAACGGTCCAAAAACCATGAGCGAATCCTTCGGGAACAAACAGCTGCTTTTTGTTTTCAGCGCTCAACAGGATTTTGAACCAACGTCCAAAGGTTGGTTCGGTCACTCGCAAATCAACAACGACATCCCATGCGGCGCCGTGAGCAACGCGGACAAGTTTTGCCTGTGCCTTGGGAGGGACCTGAAAGTGCAATCCTCGCAGGGTGTTGCGCACGGATATGCTTTCGTTATCCTGCACGAAGGTGACGTTCAACCCAGTTTCAACCCGGAAACGTGCTTCATTGAAGCTTTCCATAAATGAGCCACGTTCATCCCGATAAACAGTGGGTTCAAGGATTATGAGATCTTTAAATGTTGTCTTTAGAATATTCATTTTTAAACTCTAGCGCAACAGGGTAAATACTGAAAGCACAATTGATGCACTCGAAAGCACAATCAGGAACGGTCGAATTTCTTCGGCCAATTTTTGTGTTATGCGTGGACGAGATTGAACATAAATCACATCTCCACTTTCAACAGGCGCTGATGCATATTTAATCCCCTCAATTTTCGACAAATCAATCAAAAAGGATTCTCGTTTTCCATTGACTTGCCTAAAAAGCATTATTCTCGCAGTTCTGGCATAAGGACCTACACCGCCCGCCAGGGCAATTGCATCAACAACGCTTACATACTGCTCTCCCAGTTTAATAACCTGTCCATTTCCGTCGGGACTTGTAAAGATCATCACCTGTCGATTTTGAACTCGAAGTATTACGTAAGGACGGTTAAACATCGTTTCAAAAACATCTTCAACTTTTTCCTGCGCTTCACGCACCGTCAGCCCGTCAATCTTCACATCACCTATTACGGGAAACTCAACTTCACCGAGGGAATTAACTGGGAGGTCAATGAACTGACTAATATTTCCGAGGCGCATGTCCGCAGGACCTGTACTAGACTCTAAAATCACCGCCCCCTCATTAGTAAATACAGCGAAGGAAATGACATCATAGGGTCTAATGGTATATTCGGCATTTGAAGTATCAATAGCTAGTTGACTGAACGGATAATCAGCCGG
>CANHYZ010000245.1 GCA_947464885.1 Flavobacteriales bacterium | reverse complement strand
GTCTTGTCATCACGCAGACCATCCCAGGAGATAAGTCCGGTATCGCCCAGCAGCATGTTTTGCATCAAGTGCCGCACGAGCCTTCCTTCGCTGTCGTAGAGATAGAGGTTGCCCACATAGCCCGGAGCATCCATCTCGACGCCGAAGGTGACGACGTCGTTATAACCATCGTTGTCAGGAGAGAATATCTCGGGATCAACGCTTAGTTCGGCGCTGACCTCGGATGACATAATGACTTGTGAGTTGATGTAACCGGGCGTCGCGAATCCCGCGCTTTCGGCAGCACTGTGCCAGTTGGTTGGATCTTCTGATGGCCTTTTGTAATCGAGGCGTTCGAGAGATACACCGTCCGTTGAATTCAAGGACCCAAAATGGAAATCGGGATTGTAGGCAAATTCATCGCTCATGCTTCCGTCTGGCAGCAGCAGATAAGCAACATCTTCCGATGAGAAATCCGACATGCCTTCTACTTTGAAAATGCGATTGGTTTTTGTTTCGGGGTAAAATTCAGACAAGCGTCTGCCGTCTTTGGTGAGCACCAGAAATTCACCCGGAAACAAAAGCAAATCACGTTCGGTTATAACATCCGGTGAATTCATTTCACCACTTGTTGCGTCTGCAATGGCGCAGCTATCGAGGGATACCGCATAGGAAGCTGTGTTATAGATTTCAATAAAATCGGTTCCGCCCTCAAACGGGTCGTATAAGATTTCATTCAGAATCAAATCCCCCGCAACAGGTGTGCGAGGTGCAGCAAATTGTCCCGTAATCGTTCCCGCTGGGTTCCCCCAACAATCGGATATTCCTTCCAATGTAAACGTGTAGATAACGCTAGCTTCCATGGAACCAAAGTTCAACACCAATTCATTGTGCTCTTCACCTCGGATAATCGGGGAGGTTCCGAATAGGGGTGAGCCATTTACCGCCCAGTAAAAGGAAACATCTTCAATGGGTTCGCTGAAAACAATCGTGATAGAATCCACGGGTTCCGAATAGATAAACTCAACTACGGGCCCTTGTGTGTCGGGACTTCTGTCGAGTGTGCTGTTGGTGCGCCCTGCAGAACTGCCTTGAGTCCGAACACACGCATTCCAATTGTCAGATGAATTACAAGGGTCATCGGGATTGACGCGCTCCATCGACCATCCTCCTGATTCTTTCTCAGCATCGTTGTAATAGTCTTTGGAGTAGGTGAGCTGTTCGATCAACAGACCTTCATAGCGAAGGTCAAGTGAGGTGCCGTCTTCGGTGAGCAACGGAAAATCGTTCATGTAGGCGACATTCGGATAAGCAAAGAATTGCGCGGGATCGCTATCGCTTTCGGTGATAATCAAAAATGAATCGGGCTGAAGTAAAACCTGGTTTTCGAAGAAACCGTCATTGACCGTCAGTTTACTCAAGTCGAGGAGGTGATTCGTCTTATTGAATAGTTCGATGAAGTCAACCGAGGGACTTGCTGTTTGTGTTCCATCGGTTCCATCAGCCATGATTTCGTTGATGATGATGTCTCCCGGTTGTGGCTCGAATCCGCGAATGAAGTTTAAGGAATTTGCCGCCGATGCATTGCCGTCGCAATCACTCAGGCCGACAAGCGATAACGTGTAGTTAATCTCTGCAGCCATAGGTGCGCTTGTTGACATCGTAAGCACATCTAGGTCAACGTTCCAGGAATAGGAGGTGATGAATAGACCGCTGCCGAGTTCTCCGGTTAACGCGGAAACACTTAGTGTGTCCATTGATTCGCTAAATGCGATATAGAGCGCAGTATCGGCTACTGCGCCGTAGGCAATCACCAAAGGTGAACCATTAGGAGCAATACTGTAAACGGAGTTCTCTGTACCGGCTGTGCCACCTGATTGGGCGTTGCTCGCTTTCCAGTTGTAGCGTCCGCTGCATACTGCGGTGGGATTTATTCGCTCCAGTGTCCATCCGCCTTCCGTTTTATCCGCATCGCGGTACCAGGAAATGTCGTACTCCAGTCGATCCAATACCACCTCATTCGAGCGCATCTCGAGCAGCAAACCGCTGTTGGTCAGGCCTGGAAAACTCTCCATAAACGCAACGGGTAAGGATGCGTTGAATGCAGTGCTGTATTCGACATCGGCCACAACCAGAAAGCCATTGGGTTGAATCGTTACAGACGACGTGAAGTATCCGCTGTTCAAACGCAAACTTCCAAGGTCGAGTAGATTTTCGGTGTTGTTTCGGATTTCAATGAACTCCGCCTGAGGCATGCCAAAGGAAGGGTCCGGGTCAGCCATGATTTCATTGATGATCATATCACCGACAGATGGTTCTAGTCCCAGCGCAAATTCGATGACTGCAGAAACAATGACGTTACCGCTGCAATCGGCAATATCACTCACGACGAGTTGGTAGATATTCGAAGGGATGATGGGAGATGCCATTGTCAATTCGACCTGATCAAGTTGTGCCGACCAAACGCCATTGGTCGCACTGTTGAACGGCAACACATCCCACGTTGGTGAGCTCCATCCGGTGGTATCCATGGGTTCAGAGAATTGCACTTCGATTGTTTCCGTATCGACAATGTTGATAGCCGTCACGAAGGGCGGCGTGGTGTCGGGTGTATCGTTGAATTGTGAATTTACTGCTCCCGGTGTTCCGCCTATTTCGGCGATGCTTTCACGCCAGTTTGCAGCATTGGCGCAAGGCAATTCCGGATTGACTAATTCCAGTGTCCATCCGCCATCGCGTTTTACATCGGTTTCAAACCAATCGTCGCTGTAGACAACGATGTCAATAATCTGATCATTGTTGTCTTTAAGCGTAAGACTGTCGCCCGTGTTGCTGAGCGCCGTGAAGGATGAAATTCCGATGACATTGCCGAAGGGTTGCAGCAAAGCGACGTTATTGAGATCACAGAGGATAACCTGCGCGCCCGGCTCCAGCACAAAGGCAGGAAGGATCTTTTCGGTGGCTGAATTCACGAATTTCCAGTCTTCGAAATTGAAGGCGTTAGTCGTGTGCTTATTGAACAGTTCTACAAACTCAACTTCGGGCAACCCAACAGCGGGTGTTGGATCTGCGAGAATTTCATTGAAGATGACATCACGGTATTGTGCAGAGGTCGCCTCGAAATAACTGAACTCAATCAGGTTCGGCATCGGCATGGTGTTGCCGGATAAATCCGCTATTTGTTGCACACCGAGCGTATAAGTCGTATTGGCGTTGAAGGTCGGAGTGCTCAGGTGGACGAGCGCCGGATTATTTGCGTCAACACTTGCTGTTGAAGCGTTCCCTATGTTGACGATGGAATAATTGGAGGGGTTTTCACCGGTCGTGGAATTGACAGCTTCGTTGAATAGGACGTCGATAGTGTTGAGCGAAAGGGCTTCAACTGAGAGCACATTGGGCGCTGTTAAATCGATTTCAATTGGTCCGATGTAGATGTCATCGAAAGCGAAATTATCGATGTTACTCGCTGTATAGGTGTTGATGATACTGAAGTGCGTGCTTGAGCTCAAGGCGTTTTCGAGGATGGAAAATTCCTCCACATAATTTTCGCCTCCTGTAAAGTCTGCTGAAACGGTCCAACTGTTATTGCCATCTACCGTGATTTTGATGCGTGCCTGAAATGCTGCATTGATCAGTGTTTGCCCTGAGGCAATCAACGTGGTGTTCACGCCATCGTCATAGTAAAGACGAATTACATCCGCACTCAGCGCTTCGCCCAACAAAAGAAAATATCCCTGAACACCTGCCGAATTCGTTCCCGTGTAGCTGAGTGCAGGTCCATTGGAGGCAAAGTAGATACGCGTTTGGTTCGAGGCGCTTCCAGCCAAATTTTGATCAACCAGGATGCGCCATTCGCGATTCATCATTGGGGCAACATCGCAGGCGAGTGCCAGAGCGGATTGACCTGTCACGCCACTTGGATCACTGAGTTCGAGAACACCGTTGTTCACACTGTAGTTGGCGGTGCTGCCTGTCCAGCTTGGATTATTGGTGAAATCACCATCGGAAAAATCGTCCTGACACTGTGCCATGGATGAGCCGCACAAACCCACGAAGAACACCGCAAAAAACACAATTGCTTTCATGCTTCAAACATAGCATATGCAGCGAATTAAGCTTAGTTTCGGACCCCAAAATATTCTCTATGAAGGTAGCAGTAGTCGGTGCAACGGGTTTGGTCGGAACGAAAATGCTTCAGGTATTGGCCGAGCAGCAGTTTCCGGTGACGGAATTAATTCCGGT
>CANHYZ010000244.1 GCA_947464885.1 Flavobacteriales bacterium | reverse complement strand
GTCGTATTGCTCGGTGCTGCGCCGGCGCCGCTCAGCAATCTGTCGGTGACCTATGCCGGTCACTCCTTTGACCTGCCTGTATTCGCCACCAACAAGATACGTTACACATTCACCTACACGCCTTCGCGCGCGGATGTCACTTCCGTTGAGCTATCCGGCTCGATGAACGGCTGGAACCGCAAGGCTTCCCCGCTGGTCAAAACCGGCGATAGCTGGTCGATCGAATTGATTCTCAACCAGGGCTTATATCAATATCGCGTTTGGGAAGACGGGCAAGAGATGATGGATGCATCGAATTCGAATACCATCAGCAACGGCATGGGCGGATTGAACAACACCTTTCAAGCCGGACCGGTGCTAAGCTCGCAGCCTATGCTTTTCACGGAAAAAGTGGAAGGTTCAACGGTGGTACTGTTGGATGGGGATCAGTGTAAGCAAGTGTTGGCCTATTGGGAAAATCACGTGATACCGTCATCCATAGCCAACGGACAAATCACCCTTCAGCTCCCGAAAGAAGCCAGCGCCAAGGCGCGATCGCATGTGCGGGTATTTGCCGATAACGGAGTACAGCGCTACAATGATGTGTTGATTCCGCTTGAAAATGGAAAAGTGATTACCTCGGCCACTGCGCTCAAGCGGGAAGACTTGCGCAATACCGTCATGTATTTCGTCATGGTAGACCGCTTTGTGGACGGTGAGCCCGGCAACAACCGCCCCACTCCCGACTCCACCATTCACCCCAAGGCCAACAACCTTGGCGGAGACTTACAGGGAATTACGCAGAAGATCAAAGACGGGTATTTCGAGAAGCTGGGCGTCAACACGATCTGGATTTCGCCTATCACGACCAACGCTGAGGGCGCTTGGGGTCTGTGGGACAATGGTGTGAAGAGCACGTTCTCGGCCTATCACGGTTATTGGCCAACAGCGCTCCGCAGCATCGACAACCGTTTGGGCAGCGATGCGGCAATGAAGGAATTGCTTAGCACTGCGCACGCCAAGGGCATGAATGTGATATTGGATTACGTGGCGCACCACGTGCATCAGGATCATCCACTCTACAAGCAAAAGCCTGAGTGGACCACGCCGCTTTACCTGCCCGATGGCACGATGAATACAGAGAAATGGGATGAGCATCGTCTCACCACCTGGTTCGACACCTTCTTGCCCACGTGGAAGTTTGCCGATCACGCCGTGGTGGAAGCACTGACGGACACTGCCATGTATTGGGTCGAGAACTACGACCTGGACGGCTTCCGTCATGATGCCACCAAGCACATCGACACGGATTTCTGGCGCACGCTCACGCGCAAAGTAAAGCGCTATCAGGCTGAGCATCCGAACCGTAACCTCTATCAAATCGGAGAAACCTACGGAAGTCCGGAGCTTATTTCTTCGTACATCAGCAGCGGACAGTTGGACGCTCAGTTCGATTTCAACCTCTACGATGCTGCTGTGGATGCTTTTGCCAAGGCGGAGACCAACTTCAGCAATTTGGAGCGCGTGCTGGAAGAGAGCATGGCGTATTACGGAAGTCACCACTTGATGGGAAATATCACGGGCAACCAAGACCGTGCGCGCTTTATCTCATACGCCGATGGTTCGGTGCAGTTCTCCGAGAACGCGAAACTGGCGGGCTGGACGCGCGACATTCAGAATCGGGATACGGCAGGATTCAAGAACATGGAAATGCTGATGGCCTTTTTGATGACGACTCCCGGGGTGCCTTGTATCTATTACGGTGATGAAATCGGCATGCCCGGCGGCAACGACCCGGACAATCGTCGCATGATGCATTTCGGCGATTGGAGCGCGCCACAGGCCGCGTTGCACGAGTCAACGCAAAAGCTGGTCAACCTGCGCCGAAGTAACATGGCCTTGTCGTATGGCGACTTGGAAGTTGTTTACAATGAGGGTGATGTATTGGTCATGGCCCGCAAGTATTTCGACAGTATTGCGCTCATTGTGATGACCAAAGAGCCGATGGACCAACCGTTGACAATCGATTTGCCCGCACGATACCAATCCATGAATTTCCAACGCGTGAATGCCAACGGCATCCAATGTGACGGCCAACGATTGGTGATATATGGCGCCCCCGGTTGGGAGGTTTTTAACCGGTAGGGGCGCCCTATCATGGGCGCCCGCGTCGTCGCGAGCGGCCATGCGCCGTCGCGCATGGGGCGCCCACGTGGGGGCGCCCTTACTGGCCTTCGCCGAGGGCTTCGATCTTTTGGAGTTCGTCATCGATCATGGCTTCGATGGCTTTGCGTTCGGTCTCGTTGAGTTTGGCATTGAGTTTTGCCTGACGCTTCAGGAAGCGGTACATATCGCGCTTGTGGATTTCATAGGCGATGTAGACGGTGTATTTGCCTTCGGCATTGAGGTACTTCTCCTCGCCTATCTTTCTCAGGTCGGCGATGGTAGTATTGGTGACTTCACGAATCAACGACTGGAACTTATCGTTGATTTCGCTTCCGCTTGCGGTTTCATTTTCGTGCAAGTACTGGTCGGTAACAACTTTCATGCGGGTTTCCACCTGCTGGGCAAGCTCCTTCTTGGCTTGAAGGTCGGCCTTATTCTTGGCGATGTTTTCATCGCTACTATCTCCCTTGCCGGTGGCGCGGAAGTAGCGTGATGTGCTTTCATACTTCCCACCGGAAAAAGGTTCCTTGACCTTCTCACCCATGGATGATGTGGATTTGCACGCCTGCAGGGCAAGTAACAATACAAGACCGGGCACGAGCAGGAAATTTTTGAAAGCGTTCATGTGACTTTGGTTTTAATTTGACGCAAACTTGAGAAAAATTGTGCCAAGTCGGATAACCCTATGACAAAAGATGTACAACCGCTCATTCGTCGCGCACGCATCGAAGACCTTCAGGCGATTCTTGACATTTACAACGAAGCTATCGAAACCACCACGGCTATTTACGAATATGAATGTTTCGACAATGCCTACATCCAGCGCTGGTGGCAGCAGAAGTGCGAGGCTTCACATCCCGTCATAATCGCTGAGGTTGAAGGCGCCGTTGTCGGTTTCGCTACCTATGGCGTCTTCAGGGCTCGAGCTGCTTACCGAACCACAATGGAGCACTCGGTCTATGTGCCGGCTTCGCACCGCGGAATAGGCTTGGGTAAAATACTATTAGAAAACATCATTGATGAAGCACGGAGTCAGGGCGTGCACGTGTTAATCGGAGGCATTGATGCAGACAACGCGCTAAGTATTGCGCTTCACGAGCGAATGGGTTTTCGCATTGCCGGGAAGTTGCATGAAGTGGCGTTCAAGTTTGATCGTTGGTTGGATTTGGTTTTTGTAGAGTTAATCCTCTGGCCTTGAATATTGTTAAGGCTCCTGGCTAAACAATCTTGCGAGACCAGTTCTGAGCGGGCTTCTCAATTACACGATAGAAAACGTATGCTGATATCAGACTAATCACAATTCCGCAAATTATAACGAGAAACTTTTCAAAGGGTTGTCTGAAATGGTGAGACATAAAGTTGACGAAAGCACCACCAATAAAAGAATGAATAAGGTAAAGGGAATAGGAAATGTTACCCAGAAAATCTCCCCACTTAAAGCGCATGTTGCCAAAAAAGGAAATGATTGCAAGAGTGGCTAATCCAAAGACAACATCAACTACCGGAAGACGATACAGCGAAACCAGTGTCGCCGAAACAACAGCTATGACGAATTCATAGACTGTCCACTTGCGTGTAATCCAAAAGGCATAGCCGATGCCAATTAAGAAGAAGGAACTCCAGCAAGTGAAAAAGTTCTTGGAATCGAACAGTAAGGGTGGAAATAAAAATAAAAGGATAAAGGCAATTCGTCCGAAAGCATTTCGAGAGGTGGCTAACGGGAACGTAAGTGCGAGAATAATGTAGTATTGAAACTCAATGAATAAGGTCCAATATACCTCATTAATCCATTTGGCTCCTTCAACAAAAGGTATTAGATACCCCAAATGCAAGACAACATCACGGAATGAAGGTATCAGTTCTGTTCCCTTAGATCCTCCAATTTGACTGCCGAGATAGAGATAAACCAAACCCAAAACGACAGAAGCAAAATAAGGTGGCTCAATTCGGATAAAGCGCTTCAACATAAATCTGAAGAATTGCGGCAATCGGTAATTCCAGTGAATCATGGACAATGGAATGACAATTCCTGAAATAATAAAAAAAACCTGGACTCCCTTCTTTCCATAATAGAAG
>CANHYZ010000243.1 GCA_947464885.1 Flavobacteriales bacterium | reverse complement strand
CGTGTAGACCTTATACTTACCCGGACGCAGATATAAAAACTCATACTCGCCGTCATAGTTCGTTTGCACTCGATCGTCGGGCGACACATGATCGCCGTAAATAATATAGACATCCTCATCGGCCGCAGGAAAAGTACCGACCGCTGTTCCCGGATTGTTGAGCACCACACGCAACTCCTTGGTGATCTTGCCCTTGATGGACGAGTTGCCGCCATCACCCGCTTCCTTCTTACATGCGGCGAGCGCCGACATCAAGACAATCGTCAACAGAAAATAACTTGCTTTCATTCGAATCAATTATTGAATCCGGAAGAGAACGTTTCGTCGATATGCCCGTCCTGTTGGTCCTCATAGAAGTAAATCTTCACCATCACCGTATCGCGCAGGAAATCAATTTTGCCAATTTCAACGCGATTGATTTTGATGCCTGTTCGCTCCTCGAGATCGGCAATCAACTCCGCACGACGCCCTTTTTGAATGAGTGTAATCTTCTCATACACCACCAACTTCTGCGACTCGTGACGCAACAGCCAAACGTGCTCCAAACCGTAAGTCATCGCGAGAATAGCCACGTTAGCGAACATCAATTCCGCAATGGATATTTTCTTGTTGATCAGCGCGTTCATCACGGACATGCCAATCACGATGAAGAGATAGGTCATTTCCTTGATTGGAATCGCATCGGTCCGGTATCGAATAATCCCAAAAACGGCAAATAATCCTAACGCAAATCCCATCTCGAGCTTCACGCTTTCAAGCAAAAAACACATCGTGAAGATGGAAATGCTAAACAAGAAGTAGGTGAAAAGGAAATCCTTTCTTTTTGCGATAGGGTAATAAATGAGACGCACCAACACGAAGACAAAAGACAAATGCAACAGCATTCGGATAACCAAGCCCAGCAAATCCTCCCCGTTAAAAAACTTCAGGCCACCAAGCGGTTTAAACTTTTCGGTTTCATCTACCAATGCGGGATCCAATGCTGGAACCGCGTCTTGCATTCGAAACACTATCTCACTCCAATCAAGCAACATAAGCCAATTTGATTTTTTCGATTTTCAATAATTTCTGTTTGAAGTTGTTTGACTTCATTTCGGGATACAGTAAAGCTACACCGAGGCAGTACTTGCTCATCGATTCCGGACGAACCAGCTGATGTTTCAATTGCCGGAGAACCTCCGAAGCTCCGCTTTGCTCGTCACGCTTCACTTCTAAGATCACCAAGTCAGGAAGCGATGCCTCTTGATGCCCCATGCGAAAAGCAATATCCGTGTCGATCGTGAGCCGCTCGCCGGCGGCAATATTGACCAACGTGATGCGCTCGAAGCTATTCCAGAGTTTAGGTTCAAACTCGCGATGCCTGCCCGTGCGCTCATCGATGAACTGGCTTTCGGTCGGATTCAGTTCATCGTGCAGCCCATCCAATTTAATTCGACTTTTGATCGTCCGGCCCTTATTGGTTTTCTCCTTGTATTCCAAATAGGAAACATGGCTTTCCACATACTCCCGCTTGCGTACTTTGAACCGATTACGCTTGCCGTTATGGTGTTGGCGATAACAGCGAAAATCAGCAGTGTCGTAGTAAAGCGTTTGATAACGATTCAATCGAACGCCCTCTACTTCCAGCACGCGGTAGTCGGGACCCAACTGCCGGAGTAATCCTTCCAACTGCAATCGGCTGACCAAGAACTTGGTATCGGTGCGATTCATCAGCCGCACACTGTCCATTTCCTGCAGTGAAATGGGTTCAAAACGATTCAAAATGGTATTGAGGTCGGTCATGGTCGGGCGGGGTAGACGCCAATTGTTACTACAAGTTTAACACAAATGTCCCCCTCAACCACAATCGGGAGCCATGACACTACTTCAGGTTATGGTAAACTGCCTGCACGTCATCGTCCTCTTCAATTTTCTCAATGAGCTCCAAAATCTCATCGGTTTGCTCTTCATTGAGTTCGGCATATGAATTCGGAATGCGCTCCAGGCTTGCCTTCTTCACGATGATGTTGCGCTCTTCCAACGCCTTCTGCATGTTGCCGAAATCGGTAAAGGCTGAGTAGAGAATAATCTCGGTTTCATCCACCTCCATCGATTCCAATCCTGCATCAATCAATTCAAGTTCGAGCTCCTCCGGATTCGCTACGTTGGCGGGGTCGAGTCGGAAAACTCCTTTGCGGTCGAATACGAAACTCAACGATCCGCTAGTACCTAGCGCACCACCGGAACGGTTGAAGTACAAACGGACGTTAGCCACCGTGCGCGTAGGATTATCGGTTGCGGCTTCCACCAAAATCGGCACGCCATAGGGGCCGTAGCCTTCGTACACAATCTCTTCGTAGTTGGAATTATCTTTATCGCTGGCGCGCTTGATAGCAGACTCCACGCGGTCTTTCGGCATGTTCAAACCTCGCGCGTTGTTCATAATCTGACGCAAACGCGGATTGTTGTTTGGATCGGGACCGCCCGATTTCACAGCCATCACAATGTCCTTACCGATGCGCGTGAAGGCCTTAGCCATCTTGTCGTAGCGCGCAAACATCTTATGCTTTCGGGTTTCAAATATGCGTCCCATGGTATCCTGATTTATTTCACCCGCAAAAGAACACCCTAATTAGCTTTTTTGCAAAAAATAGACACAGCCCATAGCCTATTCAATTGCTATTTTGCGCTCGCTAAGTTGCCAACAAGAGATGTTTTTAGAAAACACCGATAATCGCGGTCGCCGTCAGGGGTGGATTGAAGTCGTATGCGGCTCTATGTTTTCCGGGAAAACGGAAGAACTCATTCGCCGCATGCGCCGCGCTGAGTTCGCCAAAATGAAGGTCGAGATTTTCAAGCCGCGTATTGACAACCGCTACCATGAGGAAGACGTCGTTAGCCACAACCAAACTTCCATTCGCAGCACTGTGGTGGATCATTCCTCTCAACTTTTACTCCTCACCAGTGACGTTGAAGTCATTGGTATTGATGAAGCACAATTCTTTGATGATGGTCTACCGGAGGTGTGCAACCAACTCGCCAATCAGGGCATTCGTGTAATCATCGCCGGCCTCGACATGGACTATATGGGTAGACCTTTTGGTCCCATGCCGCACTTGCTGGCCATTGCCGAGTTTGTGACGAAGGTGCACGCCATCTGTGTGCAAACAGGAAACCTGGCCAACTACAGCTATCGCCATGTGCCCGGTGATTCCGTTGTGCAACTCGGCGAAAAGGAATCGTACGTACCCCTTTCGCGTATGGCCTACACTCAAGCTATGCAGCAGCGTAAACAGGAAGACAAAGAGGAAAACACATGAGCTTTTCCATTCATGATATCGCTAAAATCGCTGATGGCACACTAGCGCAGGAGCGTGAGAATCTGATTATCGAACGTTTACTGATTGATAGTCGCAAGCTAACCCATGCGAGCGACGGACTATTCTTCGCTATTCGCAGCGAGCGCAACGACGGGCACAAATACGTCAGCGACGCTTACCAAGCGGGCGTCCGGAACTTTGTCGTTGAACAACTTCCCGACTTAGCGCAGTTGCCCAAAGCAAACGTCGTTGTTGTCAAAAACAGCGTGAAGGCACTGCAGTTGGTGGCATCTGCGCATCGCAAACAATACACGATTCCCGTAGTGGGCATTACCGGTTCGAATGGTAAAACCATTGTCAAGGAGTGGCTCAACCAATTGCTGTGCGACGACTTCAACATTGTGCGCAGTCCCAAAAGCTATAACTCGCAAATAGGTGTTCCACTTTCAGTTTGGAATATGGAATCGGTGCATACGCTCGCGCTTTTCGAAGCCGGCATTTCGATGCCCGGTGAAATGGATGAGCTTGCTAAAATTATTGCGCCCACTATCGGCATCTTCACCTCCATCGGCTCGGCACACAGCGAGAACTTTTTGAGCAAGCGTCAACTCATTGGCGAAAAGCTGAATCTCTTTGCGCATTGCCCGGTAGTGATTTGTCCGGAAGACGGCGACATCGCCGCACTCATTCAACCCTGGCTTGCCACGAAAACAATACTGCGCACCCCAACTGCCGAACACGCTACACGTGCGAGCGCTACAACCAGCGCAACGATTGAATTGAAATGGAACGAGCTCCTGCTCGAGTTTCAATTGCCGTTTCGCGACAAAGCATCGGTCGAGAATTGTATTACGTGCATTACGTTGATGCTTCATCTCGGATTCGCACCCAACACCATTCAAGATCGACTTGCTAGGCTTACG
>CANHYZ010000242.1 GCA_947464885.1 Flavobacteriales bacterium | reverse complement strand
TTTCGCAATTGGCTATGAGTAGTCGTTGCGCACTTTTCGTGAAAATAATCTCTCGCAGAGCCCGCAGAGGGAGATACACGCGGAGAACGCAGAGTTTCGCAATTGGCTATGAGTAGTCTTTGCGCACTTTGCGTGATTTTCTCTTCGCGGTCTTTGCGTGAAAAAAACACACAGAGCCTAGACTACTTCTTCACACGCTCGTGGTAATGACCTGTTGTGGTATCTACGCGAACGGTATCTCCTTCGTTGATGAAGAGCGGTACACGTACTTCCACACCCACATCGAGTTTAGCGGGTTTCGTAGCGTTCGTTGCTGTATCTCCGCGTACACCGGGTTCGGTATAAACAACGGCGAATTCCACGTATTGCGGAAGGTCGCAACTCATCGGTTGATCATCTTCAGTATTGAACATCACGATGCACTTCATGCCTTCTTTCAGGAACTGAGGGGCGTTAATCATGACCTCAGGGATGGAGATTTGTTCGTAGTCATCCAGGTTCATGAAGTTGTAGCCGTCGTCTTTGTAAAGGAATTGATATTCGCGTGTTTCGATGCGAACAACATCAATGGCGATACCACTGTTGAAGGTTTTGTCAACGATTTTACCGTTGTTGAGGTTTTTGATTTTGGTGCGCACGAACGCAGGGCCTTTGCCGGGCTTTACATGGAGGAATTCCATTACGCGCCAGATGTGCGTGTCCATGCGGAAGCACAGGCCATTAGAGATGTCAGCGGTTGTTGTTGCCATGATGATTGATTTTCAGGCGCGAAATTACTTCGATTCGGGCGATTGTCCAACCCTTATTCAGCGGTAATCAGAATTTCGACGCGGCGATTTTTGATTTGATCTTGAATGGTGACTTCGGGATATACCAACGGATGTGTCATGGCGTAGCCGCGATAAGAGATGCGGGCAGCATCAATGCCGTTTTGTACGAGGTAATCCCGCACAAACTGCGCCCTGTTCCAGGAAAGCCGGAAATCACCTGTTTCATCATCGAGGCCGTCTTCATTGGGCTTGGTTGCGCAGCAGACGTGCCCCTGGATTTCCACCATCAAGGTTGGGTTGGTTTGCATGAGTTCCAACAGTTTTTTCAGGATTGGTTTCGCTTCAGGTAACGTGCGATGGCTACCCGGGTAGAAGTTTAAACCCTCCACAATCACCTCATCCCCGGCGTTGAGATCCTCCGTCTTTTCTACCGAAAGCACCTTCTTGGTTTTTGTGGGAAGAATGAACATGGCAGAGTCTGCGTCCGTTTCATTCTTGATGGCTGTGGAATCTGCAGGAACGACACCATCAACGGCGGAAGGTGTAACGGCTGCGGCAGAATCGGATGCTGTAATTATTGAAACCGTTGTTACGTCAACCACAGAGGAATCGGTATTGTTGAGGATTGCCTCTCCTTGAATTCCTTCTACGTCGGTCTTCTCATTACCCTCGGCAACCTGTGTTGTTTGAGTGTCAGCGCTGGTTTGATCTGCCTCGTTTTGCGTTATTGACATGCCTTCCTCCGTTGTTGTTATCACCGCCGGTGTTGTAGCAGAGGCGTTCCAGCATACCTTCAAATGTGTAATGCGATCGGCGCGGTTATACCCCTGTCCCGGCCGCACGCAATTGCGCTCCGGGATGGCGTAGCTGTCGGCAATAGTCAAAGCGGGAAATTCAGATACTTCGAAGTAGTTGCGCAGATAAAGTGCGCGATTACCGGCGAGCTTGGTGTTGTAAGGCAAGGAGCCCGGACAGTCCGTTGCACCGTAAATGGTGACTTCTATTTGATTACTGGTGAAGAATGTATCATCCCAACCCTTTTCAGCTAAATCAGCCAGCAGGTTGTCGCCGTCAATGGCAAATTGGTTTACACCAAAGTTCCATTCAAGTGAATCGCACCGATCAAATTGAGCTTCAGCGCGAAGTGAAACGATAATACATAGCATCACCAAGTAGTGTTGGCGATTAAAGGAGCACATTCGGTTAGGTAATTTAAATACCTTGCGAATATACGCACTAAGGCTTGTATTCCGTAGCGCCTTCCAGGATGTAATTCATCTGATAGATGTCGGTGGCGTTGAGCTTCAGCTTTCCGCGGAAGGTGAGACGCTCGTCGGTTTTGTAGGTGCGGTTTTTTCCGGCGAATCGCAAATCGACAACACTCTCCGGGCCTCCGCCACCACAGAAATAACAGTTAGCGTAAGGGTAACGTGAGACTACATAGAAGTTTTCATCGTAATCCACCGGAATCACGTAGCCTGTGATATAAACCTCTTTGCCTTCCATCGCTTTCACACTCGGTCCGAAAGTGGGCTTCCAGTAATACGAGTCGATGTCTTGCACATACATTTCCTTGAAGGTCACGTCGGTGAGGTTGTGCCAGGTGAGCTCAACGATTTGACCTGGCGCAAAGTGTGGGATAACGGACAGACTATTGCCCATGGACCAATCCACCATGGCCTTTGCTTTCACGGGTTGTGGCGGGTTTTTTTCCACATGCATGAACCCATACGTTCCGACCGCTATGGCTACTCCGGCAACAATGAAAATGATTTTCTTAAGCATGCGTCAATGTTTTAGCAATATCCAGTTTCAGCGCTTGACGGGCAGGTAAAGCAGAGGCGATAAAACCGATGAGCAAAGTTATGCCCAGTAGGGCGAACTCAAGTGGTCCCGGCGCCAATTTATCGAAACTGTAGTGGAAGCTTTCTTTCATGAAGTGGCTAAGTACAAGCAGTCCGACACGGCTCAGGATTGCCCCAATCAAGAATCCAAAGAAAACGAGCAGTAGCCCCTCCTGAATAATTAAACGAAACAGCGTGAAGCGTGTTCCGCCCATGGTGCGCATCAAAGCAAGCTCGTAACGTCTCTCGCGCATCGCATTGTAAAGCGATATGAAAATGCTGATAAACGAAATGAGCATAATCACGACAGCGATTGCTGTAATCGTGCTGAGGCCTAAACCGAAGTTGTTCATGAGGCGATTGTTTTCTACCGCAACGTTGGCCAACTGCATGGTGGTGTCTTCCGTCATTCTGGACAGCATGCCGAAAGCACCTTTATTGCGCTTCTTGATGAGGTAGGCCGTCATTTCACGCTCGGGCTCAACAGCAGCGCTGTCGGTGGCCAAACTGTCGGCGGCGGGATGCTCGTGCACCATCCAGGTCGTTTCCACCGGAGTGAGGATGAGGTTATCAATGACCGAGTTGCTGGTTTCATAAATGCCCACCACGGTGAAGAGCTGATGATGATGCGCCTCTGCGTCATCCGCAGCATTATCAAAGCCGTGGACACTGGTAAATGTGCTTCCCAACTGCAATCCCGTTTCAACTGCCACGCTCGATCCGAGCACGACCTCAAACGGTTGTTCGAACGCTCTTCCTTCTTTCAACACACAGCCATAATGGTCAGGGTATTTATTGTTGGTACCTACAATACGAAATTTCTCATAGTTATCGCCATAGGCCAGTGGTATGGCTTCGGCCACCATCGGGTTTTTGATAATGCGTTTGGCTTCCGACACGCTGATGTTTCCCGTGGGAGCATCAACGTGGTAGATGTTGGCCAGCATGCTTTGCAGCGGACTGCCCTTGGCCGCGAGCACAAAATCGATGTCCTTGATGTTGCGGTCGAATTTTTCGCCGATTTGTTCTTTCAGCAACAACATCAGCGAGATGATTCCGATGCCAAAGGATAGCAACACGATACTCAACAAGGTGTTGAGCGGTTTGTGCCGAATGTTGCTCCAGGATATTTTGATCAGATTCATAGCGTGATTTGTTTTGAAAAATGATCCTTGAGGCGCTTATCGTGCGTCACAATGATGAGTGCCGCTCCGGATAACTTCGCTTGTTCTTCCAGCATCTTCAGCACTTCTTGCGCATTGTGATCATCCAACGCGCTGGTAGGTTCATCCGCAAGAATTACAGCAGGCTGATGAAACACGGCGCGGGCAATGGCAACGCGCTGTTGCTCGCCGACGCTGAGGTTGCGTGGTTTGTTGGAGGCCTTTTGCTCGATGTTGAGTCTTCTCAACGCCGTGAGCGCGGCCTCGCGAGAGGTGTTTTTCCCGGATAAAAATGGCGACAACATCAGGTTGTCGATCACACTGAGTGATTCTACAAAGTGTGCGGTTTGAAAGATGATGCCGATGTGTTGTCCGCGGAAGCGATCGAGCGCTGTATTACTGAGCTTTACCGTGTCCGTCTGGTTGATGAGAATCTCTCCGCCGGTTGGTTTGATTAACCC
>CANHYZ010000241.1 GCA_947464885.1 Flavobacteriales bacterium | reverse complement strand
TGTTATAACAGGCCAGTCGAGCAACCTGTGCGGTGGCGGACAGTTCACTTACACGATTGCTGCAGTCAATGGCGCGGTGACCTACAACTGGACAGCTCCAGCAGGATGCACCATTGCATCAAGTAATTTGAATACGGCTACCATCAACGTGCCGAGCACCTTTACAACAGGAACACTGAGTGTAGCCTGCGTGAACAGCTGCGGAGGAAGTATCACGCGCACACTGGCACTTACGCGTTTGCCGGCAACGCCTACTAGCATCACAGGTCCTGCTTCGGTTTGTCCGTCGCAGGTTGGAGTGAACTTCACAACACCGGTAGTATCAGGTGTGACCAACACGTGGACCGTTCCCACAGGAGCGACGATCACCGCAGGACAGAACACCGCGAGCATGGCCTGCACGTGGGGCACTGCTGCGGGTAGTGTGACGGTGCGCG
Organism: Flavobacteriales bacterium; assembly: GCA_947464885.1. GTDB lineage: Bacteria > Bacteroidota > Bacteroidia > Flavobacteriales_D > Sanyastnellaceae > JAIBBG01. Next base: position 3,801 of record CANHYZ010000241.1, on the reverse strand, counting down.
GGGCGAATACATGTGGACAGTCGACAACAAGAAGTTTGTCTGTTGCGCTTCTTGCTTGTATGGAAGAGCAGGGGGGAGGTGCGGTGAGCTTGGAAGCTGATCGGCTTTCTGTTTATCCTAATCCAAACCAAGGTCAATTTGTGATTGAGTCGCAGTGGCCGGGTGAGTTTGAATTGCTCAATGCCGTGGGACAGGTCGTTGAGCGATTCACATTAGGTGAGGAGCGAGGCTTGAGCTACGAGGTGAGGGACTTAAGTGCAGGTGTTTATTTCGTGCGTGAATTGCATGAGCATGGTGCACTGAAGCGGGTTATTGTAGCGCAATAACCAAGTGTGAAAACATAAAATCAGCACGACCCAATCGGGGCGTGCTTTTTTATTTTGCGTCATTCGTCTAAAAAGTAGATTCAAAAGTTTTTGTTTGAAGATTTTCTGACGGATATTTGGGAAACCTGCATCCCAACCAAACAAAATTCTACTTATGAAGTCAACATTACTTCGTGTTTTCGTACTTGTGATTATTGCAAGTATCACGTCGTTCCATGCGAATGCTCAGGCTACGCTTAACGGTAACCCCGATAAGACCTGGCAAGACATGATGCTCGATCCATCTGCCAATTTCTTTGAAACCAAGCAAAAGTTTGAGCAATATTGGCAAGGGCGTGAAGTCACACGCGGTTCAGGATACAAGGCCTTCAAACGCTGGGAATGGTTCATGGAGTCTCGTGTCGATGCGCAAGGCAATCGCCCACGCCCGGATGCCGTGTGGCAAGCCATGCAACAGCAGCCTGACATGTTCGACCGCGCAGCCGTAAGCACAACGGGTACTTGGTCGTATATCGGAAACACCTCCATTCCAACGGGTGGCGGCGGTGCTGGACGTATCAATGGCGTTCGCGAATTACCGGGTAGTACTACCACGTTTTTCGCCTGCGCTCCCGGTGGTGGTCTTTGGAAAACCATTGATAGCGGAACATCGTGGTCGATGGTTGGAACAGACTTTTTAGGCTCGATTGGTTGCAGTGATGTGGCTATCGATCCAAGTAACACGAATGTCATGTACCTCGCTACCGGCGACGGTGATGCAGGCGATACCTACGCTTTAGGTGTTTTGAAATCAACAGATGGCGGTTCAACCTGGAACACCACAGGGCTTTCATGGGGCGTGACCTTGGTGCGCACCACAAGCCGAATTCTGATAAACCCAAACAATACACAAATCGTTCTTTGCGCCACAAGCAATGGGGTGTATCGCACAACTGATGGCGGAGCAAACTGGACGCAAACGGTGAGCGGAAACTTCAAGGATCTCGTTATGAAGCCTGGCGATCCCACCACCTGGTATGCTTCGAGCAATCAACTTTATCGCTCAACTGATGGCGGTGTGTCCTGGACGGTGCTCACAAGTGGATTACCTGCTTCAAACACAAGCCAGCGTATGTCGGTAGCTACAACCGCTGCTGATGCTAATGTCGTGTACGTTCTGGCTAGTGGAAATGATTCCGGTCTGTTGGGTATTTGGAAGTCAACAAACGGAGGAGCTTCATTTACGCAAATGACCGGCACTAATCCGAACTACCTCAACTGGGATACTTCAGCGACAGCTACAACCGGTGGACAAGGTTGGTACGACTTGCGTATCGCCGCGGATCCAACGAACGCGAACACGATCGTTATTGGTGGTGTAAACGTGTGGAAGTCGACCAACGGAGGAACGAACTTCTCGCTCATAGGTCACTGGTACGGTGGAGGTGGAGCGCCTTATGTGCACGCCGACATTCACGCCATTCACTTCGTGCCGAACTCAACGCGCTTGCTGATTGGTAATGATGGCGGTGTTTTCATGACAACCAACGGTGGCACTTCATTCTCCGATATTTCAAGCAATCTGCCTATCGCACAGATCTATCGTCTGAGTGTAGCGGGAACCAATAACAACGTGGTCATTTCCGGCTGGCAAGACAATGGAACCAACTTGAAGAACGGTACAACGCACACCCGCCCGATTGGTGGTGATGGTATGGATTGTCAAATCAATGCTTCGAATGCTTCCATCATGTATGGTGAATTATACTATGGATCAATCTTCAAGAGTACCAATGGCGGCGCTAGTTTCACAAATATCGTGGGCAGCGGTGGAGCAAACGAAGATGAAGATGGCGCATGGGTAACACCGTTCGTCCTTGGCCCAAATCCAAATCACATCTATGTCGGAAAGTCACTGGTGTTTAAATCACTCGACGGCGGAACGACCTTCACGGGTTCTGCTGCATTTGGTGGCACAGGCGATTGCAACTACATCGCTGTAGCTCCTTCGAATACGAGTATCGTCTATGCCTCGAAAGGTGGTAGCTTATTCAAGAGTATCGATAACGCGGTAAACTTTACACAGGTTACCGGCATGCAGGGATCGTTCATTACCTCCTTTTGCATCCACAACACAGACCCCAACAAAGTATGGGTAACCTATTCGAACTATACTGCGGGACAGAAGATTTATTATACTGCTAATGGAGGAACCAGCTGGACCAACATCTCCGGTTCGTTGCCGAACCTGCCGGCTAACGTGGTGGTGTTCCAACCCGGAACCAATAATGGAATTTATGTCGGTATGGACGCCGGTGTTTATTACCGCGATGAGGTTTTGGGAAGTTTCGTTCCTTACATAAATGCCCTTCCGAACGCTGAGATCGTGGATTTGGATGTTCAACTGGGTACCAACACCATTACGGCGTGTACCTATGGTCGCGGTATTTGGAGAGCTCCCCTCTATACACTTCCTGCATTGGATGGTGTAATGAGCGCGATTATCAGCCCTACTGGATCCAGTTGTTCTTCAACGGTAACGCCGGAAATTCAAATCCTGAATGCCGGTACTACTACGCTGACATCAATGGCCATCAGCTATCAGGTAAGCGGTCAGACAGCACAGACCTACAACTGGACGGGCTCTCTCGCTACCGGTGCAACTCAAAACATTACGCTTCCGTCCGTGAACTACGGCAGCGGTTCATTCACATTCACGGCGACCGTTCTCTCAGTAAATGGTCAGGCCGATGGAAACACGGTAAACAACTCTCAATCGTCATCTTATTTCTGTGTGAACGGTGTCAACAATGCCACCATCACGTTGGAAACGGATTGTTACGGAAATGAAATCAGCTGGCAAATCAAGGACGCCACGGATAACGTGGTGCACAGCGGAGCCGGTTACGGCAATGAACAGACCTATACGATTCCGGTATGTCTGGCGACAGAGTGCTACACCTTCGTCATCAATGACTCCTACGGTGATGGTATTTCAGGAAGTGGCTGCGGACAAGGTGCAGGGAATTATTTCATCACGGACAACGCATCGGGCGCAACGCTGGTGACGATGACTACGGCAAGCTATGCCTTCGGTGCATCGCACAGTTTCTGCTACCCTGTTGGGCAAGTACTTGGTTGCACAAATGCGTTGGCATGTAATTACAACGCACTAGCCACACAAGATAACGGCTCATGCACGTTTGGTCCCGCGAATGACCTTTGTGCAGGGGCATTGCTACTGCAAGTAAATGCTGCGGCGACAGCATCAACCAATGTCGGAACATGTCAGGAGGGAACTAACCCCAACTGCGGTGGCACAGGCATTAAGGATGTCTGGTTCAAGTTTGTCTATGAAGGCGGACCGGTAACCATTTCTACCAACTTCACAGGTGGAACCATGAATGATACACGCATTGCTGTATGGAGCGCTTGCGGAGGTTCACAGCTTTATTGCAATGATGACATCGGCGGTGGGAATTATAAGTCACTCATC
>CANHYZ010000240.1 GCA_947464885.1 Flavobacteriales bacterium | reverse complement strand
GTGAGGGGTGAGGGGTGAGGTTGGCCGATGCACTCCCCTTTCTCATTCTCTTTCTCGCCCGGTAATTCGTACTTTATTCATTCCCTCGCCCCTCGCCCCTCGCCCTTTCTACTTAATTCATTCCCTCGCACCTCGCCCTTCGTCCCTGGCCCTTATCTTCGCGACCTATCCATTCAACGACAATGGCACAGAACTTAGAATTCAACAAGAACGAAGATAAAATGATGCAGCTTGTGGGTGCTTTGCAGCGCAAGCTCGACAAGGCCTACGAAGGCGGCGGAAAGTCGCGCATCGCCAAGGAACATGAAAAGGGAAAGATGACCGCTCGCGAGCGCATCGATTTTCTCCTGGACGCTGATGCGCCTCGTATTGAAATCGGGGCATTGGCTGCCGATGAGATGTACAAGGAGCATGGCGGTTGTCCGTCGGCCGGTGTGGTGGTCGTCATCGGATATATCCGCAAGAAGCAATGCATGGTGGTGGCCAACGACGCCACGGTGAAGGCCGGGGCTTGGTTCCCGATGACCGGCAAGAAGAACTTGCGTGCCCAGGAGATTGCGATGGAAAACCGCTTGCCTATTATCTATCTGGTGGATAGCGCGGGTGTGTATTTGCCGATGCAGGACGAGATTTTTCCGGATAAAGAGCACTTCGGCCGCATTTTCCGCAACAACGCCATCATGAGCAGCCGCGGTATCCCGCAGATTGCTGCGATCATGGGCAGTTGTGTGGCGGGTGGTGCTTACCTGCCGATCATGAGTGATGAGGCGATGATTGTCGACAAGACCGGCACCATCTTCCTGGCGGGTTCATACCTGGTGAAGGCTGCTATTGGTGAGGATATTGACAATGAAACCTTGGGCGGTGCGACCACGCATTGCGAGATTTCCGGGGTGACTGATTATAAAGCGAAGGATGACAAGGATGCGTTGAACCGCATCAAGAATATCATGGACAAGATGGGGCGTGTCTCGCAGACGGCGGGCTTTGACCGCGTAGCTTCTGCCCCACCCCGTTTTTCAGCGAAGGAGCTGTATGGCATCATGCCGGATGACCGCGTGAAGCCTTACAATGTGCTGGATATTATCGCGCGGTTGGTCGACAACAGCGAGTTTGAAGAATACAAGCCCGATTACGGGAAGAGCATTGTTTGTGGAACGGCCCGTATCGACGGCTGGGCGGTGGGCATTGTGGCCAATCAGCGACTGATGGTGAAGAGCAAGAAGGACGGAATGCAGATTGGCGGTGTGATTTACACCGACAGTGCGGACAAGTCGGCGCGCTTTATTATGAACTGCAACCAGCGCAATATTCCACTGGTGTTTTTGCAGGATGTGACGGGCTTCATGGTCGGTTCGCGCAGTGAGCAAGCGGGCATTATCAAGGACGGAGCGAAGATGGTGAATGCCCAGGCCAACAGTGTGGTACCGAAGTTTACCATCATCACAGGCAACAGTTATGGGGCCGGCAATTACGCCATGTGCGGCAAGGCTTACGATCCGCGCTTGATTGTGGGTTGGCCAACGGCACAGGTAGCCGTGATGGGCGGTGCACAAGCCGCCAAGGTGTTGCTTCAAATTGAGGTGGCTTCCCTCAAGGCCAAGGGTGAAGAGATCACCAAGGAGCGCGAGGATGAGCTCTACAATAAGATTAAAGACCGTTACGATTCCCAGATATCGCCATACTACGCAGCCGCCCGCCTATGGCTCGACGCCATCATCGATCCGGCGGACACCCGCAAGTGGATCAGCATGGGCCTCGAAGCCGCCAGCAATGCGCCAGCCGAACGGGCGTATAACGTTGGGGTGATACAGACGTGAGGGGGGAGATTGCAAGTCTACTCGTTTTCGCATGAAAATAATAGCGGTAATCAATCGCAACGGCTCACGATTTCATTCGTGTAAGTGTTAAGGTTAATGGGTTCTTATGGATAACCCGTATACATTATTATGTATTTGGTCTATATTTTTCTACCTTTGTAGGCCATAACAAATTCTATTTCATTCATTAACCACAAGCTGCAGACTTCATGTTTGTGGCTCGAAAAACGATAACCCATGCGAATAGCTCAATCCCTTTGTGCTTATGTCATCGCGTTTGCGATTTGTTCCCTTTCGACTTTTTCCATATTTGCTCAACTCCCCTCCTACCTGCCGGCAGACGGTCTGGTAGCGTGGTATCCGTTTAATGGCAATGCCAATGACGAGAGCGGGAATGGAAATAATGGAATTATCGGTGTTAATTCATTGAGTGTTGATCGATATGGCAATCAATCGAGTGCATTGATATTTAATTCAAGACCTGAAATAATGTGCACTGAACAGCAATTGAGCAGCCCAACGCAATTCAGTGTTAGTCTTTGGTTAAAATCGACAGAGTCGGGGATGATTTTTGGTTTCGATGAGGGTCAATGTAACCACATTTTTGCACAGGATCGTTATTTAGAAATTCTTGGAAATGGTCGATTGCGTTTCAGCGTAAGTTCTAACGTTGCGCCGTTTTATTTGGAGTCAACACTGCCTGTTAACAATGGTCAATGGCATCATGTGGTCTATGAATTCAGCTCGTTAGGTATGAAATTATTCATTGATGGTAATTTAAATGCGGTGCTGGCGAATAATACAATTTCAATCTATCAGGGTTATTGGAGGGCCGGAGGATTAAACAATGAAGTAAGTGGAAGTATAATAGGTCAGGTCGATGATATCGGTGTTTGGAATCGTGTGTTATCACAACAGGAAGTTCAATCTTTGTATGCTGCTCAGGTTCTTAATTGTTCAATTACAGTGACATCCACTTCCATCTGCTCCGGTCAAAGCGTTGAGTTGAGTGTGAATGGGGGAGCGAATACTTCGGCATGTGCTTCAAACCAATTGCCAAGCAACTTGCAAAATGGCTTGGTTGCATATTATCCGTTCTGTGGAAATGCCAATGACGCCAGTGGAAACGGAAATGATGGTGTGGTGAATGGGGCGGTGCTTACAACAAATCGATTAGGTGTGCCAAATTCAGCATATTATTTTAATGGCAATTCAAGCAACATCCGAGTAAGTCATAGCGCATCACTTACATTCACAGATAATCTAACCGTTTCATTATGGCTAAATGCGCCAAATTATAGTCTTAATAATAATCAAGTAAGAAATGCTATAGGTAAGAGGAGGACTTCATCTTTATCAGGATGGGGAATCGAAACAGTTGATGACTTTCAAACTTGCTGTGGCGCACAGTTCTTTATCAACAATAACACTGCGAGTGGTGGGCTAGATTACGAGGATCCCGCCCCAATGCCTATTAATCAATGGGTTCATTTGGTTGGAATCTATGATGGGCAATTGTTGTCTCTTTATCAAAACGGTCAACTGTTGGGAACGGCAACTGGAATGCAAAACTTATCGAGCACCCTTCAAGATATGTTTATCGGGAGTGAATACTCGAATGGAAGCTATTTCTTGGGTGCAATAGATGATATTTTCATTTGGAATAGAGCAATTAGCCCCGCTGAGGTGCAAGCATTATACAGCGCTAATGAGGCGGTGAGCGTGCTCTGGTCCACCGGCGCCACCACCCCATCCATCACCGTGGCTCCAACAGAAACAACCACCTATAGCGTGACCGTTACCCAAGACGGCCAGACCTGCAACAGCGATGTGACCATCACCGTCAATCAGCCTTCCGCATCTTCGATCGAAGCCACCATCACCGAAGGAGAAACCTACGACTTCAATGGTCAGTCATTAGCAGTGGCAGGCACCTATGAAGCGGTGCTTGAGAATGCAGTGGGTTGTGATAGTGTGGTGACGCTGACGTTGACGGTGAATCCGGCGTTGACGTGTGATATCAACGCATCAGCGACTTCGATTTGTGCAGGAGAAAGCGTTGAGTTGAGTGTGAATGGCGGCGCGAATGCTTCGGCCTGCGCATCCAATCAACTTCCTGCAAACCTCCAAAACGGCTTGGTAGCTTATTATCCCTTCTGTGGCAATGCCAATGACGCCAGTGGAAATGGGAATGATGGTTTGGTGAATGGGGCGAGCTTGACAAGTAATAGATTCGGTTCTGAAAATACGGCGTTTTCTTTTAACAGGAGTGGAATTCAATCTGTTCAAATTGAAAGCTCACCAATACTTGAGGCAATTCAAAATGTTACCGTTGGTACATGGGTCTACCTGAATAGTTATGGAGCGCCCGGTGAATCAGGTTATAATCACTTTGTAAACAAGAGTATTGGATCAGGTAATTATCAATTTGT
>CANHYZ010000239.1 GCA_947464885.1 Flavobacteriales bacterium | reverse complement strand
CGGATGCTTTCGCAAGACATTCACTTCTCGCAATTCTTTCAATCACCCATCTTACTGAATCCTGCACTTTGTGGTCAGTTCGATGGATCATTCCGATTTGGACTGAACCAACGCACCCAATGGCGCTCGGTGACTACACCCTACTCAACGTTTGCTCTCGGCGCCGATGCCAATAATATCACCTTACCTGATGGCTTCCTCAATAGCGAAGACGGCAACTTCAAAGAACTGCCTTACCACGGTGGAGTCTCTTTCTACTCGGATAAAGCCGGTGACTCACAACTCAAAACTACCGGCTTCAATGTGGCAGGAGCGAAAACCTTCAAAGTGCCCTTCGACGACAAAGCAACTGTTGCTGCAGGAGCCATGATTGGCGTCACCACCATGAGCATCGACTACTCAAACCTTACCTACGACAGTCAATGGAACGGTGTGAATTACGATCCGAATCAACCGCCTGGAGAAGTTTTTCCAAGAGCCGGTCGTGGATACCTCAACCTGAATCTGGGTGCACTCTACATTCGCCCCATTGACGACAAACGCTCGTTCACAGCCGGTCTGAGTTTATTCAATCTCTCTCGCCCCAAGCAGAGTTTCTTCGATGAAGGCTACGTGAAGTTGGATACGCGACTCAATCTGCATGGAAGCTACAAGCAGATCATCAACGATCAAATTACCATTGAACCGATGGCGCTCATTATGCGTCAAGGGAAATACACCGAGGTCAATATCGGAGCGCTCGCGCATTATACCTTAAGTCAAAAGCCTTGGACACGCAACGGACTCTACGCCGGATTGTTTGTGCGCGCGAAGGATTCCGGATTCTTTATAGCAGGCATGCAATACGGTGTCTGGAATGCCGCCATCAGTTACGACATCAACACCAGTCAACTTCGCCCCGCCAGCAATGGTCGCGGAGGACTTGAATTCTCTCTGCTCTACACCATGAGCAAATTTCCGAAGAAGAAAAACGCGAAGACGTGTCCGAATTACATGTAGGATTGTAGGGGTGTAGGATTATAGGATTGGGGGACGCTCAGCCTACGATTTCAATCGTGGGATTATGGAATGATTGTAATGCGCGCTTGAGACAATTTACCATCGACGTTTAATTGAAGAATGTAGAGTCCGGGAGCTAATGCGCTGACATCAATTCTCCCCATGACCACTGATGATGTGAATCGCTGTCCGTTCATGCAGTATAATTCTGCAGAGTGGATTTGACTTCCCGAAGGCGCTAGAACAAATACCACATCATTTGCCGGATTGGGGTAAACCTGAATTTCATCTGTTGTGATTAGCTGCGTATTGAGTCCCTCGGTAGCAAGCGCCAACACTACCGCCGCATGCGCATCCACCTTCCCCATTCCCCAACGCACATCACCCGGAGCAGAGATTGCTCCCGTGTAGGTATCGGTGCGTGCGGTTGTCATTAAGATTTCCTTCACCTGAGCAGGCGTCAAAAACGGATTCGCATCCAACATCAACGCTACGATACCGGCTACACACGGCGACGACATGGATGTTCCGGACATACGCGCAAAATCATACTGCGTATCCTGGAAGAACACATAATCGGCAACCGAATAACTGTAATCGGTAAAAGATGAAATGGAGGACGTCACGTTCACTCCCGGAGCTGCGATATCCGGCTTCATCGTTTCGTTAATCAGCGGACCATAGCTGGTAAATGAGGCAATACCGCCACCGGTCAAGTTACCGAAGTTGTTGAGATAACGTGCCGAATAGGCAGCCACACTAATACAAGAGCTTGCGCACGTCGGCTCGGCAATGCTGTATTCAGAATTACCATTCACCCCGCCGGTTCCGAAGGAAGTAAACGGCATTCCCCAGTTGCCAACACCCGTGAGTAATTCCACCACATTCCAATAGTGAACGGTTCCTTGCGCCGCGCCGGAATTGAGCACAATGCGCAAGGCACTGTTTGTGTTACGCACACGCAGACGCATGTGTGGACGCTGGTTACTCATGTAAGCCGCATCCGTAGCCACATTGAAGAACACCGTATCAGTTCCAACAATTAGCATGGAATCCAAATAAGCAGGCATGTTATCGGTGAAGTACTGTGGTGTCGTTGCCTGCAACACATTCACCCCGTTGAAGACCTGCAAGCGGCTCCAAAACGTCGCATTGGGTTCACCCCACATGGTGATGGATTGTCCCCAGTTGTTGGGCTGTGGTGTGAACGTATCAAAGTTGATGCGCGTATTCATCTCTGAATTGTTGTAGGTGCGTTTGATGTGATGATCGTTGTCGCCATTGTTGCCGGCAGAGCTCACAAATACCACTCCTTCTTCACTCATTTGATTAATCACTTCTGACAGCATGCTTGTACCGTCGAGCGTGCCCATGTAGGTAAGCCCCCAGCTCATATTAATGACCAATCGCTTGCCTTGTTGTTGTGCTACTTCCTGCATCCAGCGAAAGCCGTCAATGACAGCACCGGCATCAATAAGAAACGTCGTAAACAAAAAACCGGCACCGGGGGCCATCCCTCTGTACTGCACGCCTGCGCCGCCGCCACCGGCAATTCCGGCTACGTGGTTACCATGGGTGTGAAAACTGTAGATGTTGGCGGTGTCGCTCCCTGCAGCTACTAATTCCTCAACAGAATCGTAAACCGTTCCGTAAGTGTACCCTGTCGGATGTGGACCTGCATTTTTGAACTGATCCCACGCCGCAACTACACGTGTCTGTTGCAAAAGCGTATCATAAAACATCGGATGGGTGTAATCGAATCCCCAATCGGTAATACCAATCAATACGTTCTCGCCATCGAAGCCCTCAGGCAGTCCCGCACCGAAATAAACACTGTCGGCACCAACATCGTAGCGCACGCGATCGAGATGAGGGGCGACCTTGGATGGAATTTCCATGTGTGAAAACACCAGTGACATGTCAACGTCTTCAATGAAATCCAGCGGAATTTTAGCAGTTGCAATTGCTCCTACCTGAGCGCCCTTCATCACGCCAAGCGCCTTAAGGGCGCTCCAATCGGCCTGCTCATGCGTTTTACCCATGACCGACAAATAGGATCTTCCGTGAATGGTGTAAATAGGCAGCGCCCGTATTTCGTGCTCAACCGCTTGAAGGTCTGAGGAATTCTTTCGAAGGATTTCGAGGGAGTGTTGATCAAATGAAGACACGCTCATTTGCGCTTGCAGTGTTGTAGCGCAGAGCATCACAACCATCCATAGTGACATTTTCATGAGCGTGAAAGTAATTAATTCGCTACAAATCAAGGCTTACATTTTCAACAGTCGACTTTTAGTTACAATTGTAAAGGCATGTGGTGCGCGCTTGCACTGAACTGATACTTTTGGCAGTCAATAAATAATGATTTTATGAGCCACAAGAGTGTCGGAGTGCAGTTTTACAATGACGTGCTCTCCTATTTCGATAAAGCAGCCGCATTCACAACGTTTGATGAAGGCCTGCTGAATCAAATCAAAGTATGCAACAGCGTATACAAGTTTTACTTTCCACTGGAAATTAACGGTAAGATCGAAGTGTTCGAAGGCATTCGCGTTCAGCACAGCCATCATACAACCCCTACCAAAGGAGGAATCCGCTACAGCGAGATGGTGGATGAAGATGAAGTGAAGGCACTGGCCACACTCATGACTTTCAAGTGTGCTGCAGTAGACGTTCCATTCGGCGGCGCCAAGGGCGGTATCAAAGTGAAGCCTTCTACATTGACGGTATCGCAACTGGAGCGCCTCACACGTCGCTACACGACGGAATTGATTAAGAAAAACATGATCGGTCCTGCAGTCGACGTACCTGCGCCTGATTACGGCAGCGGCTCCCGCGAGATGGCTTGGATCGTGGATACATATGCAACGTTCAAGTTTGATGATATCAATGCACTGGGTTGCGTTACCGGTAAGCCGGTTGCACAAGGCGGTATTGCTGGACGCACTGAGGCCACAGGCCAAGGTATTTTCTTCGGAATTCGCGAAGCCATGAGTCATGCCGACGATATGAAGGAACTGGGCTTAACACCCGGTCTGGAAGGCAAGCGCGTCATTGTTCAGGGATTGGGTAACGTCGGATTTTACGCAGCGAAATTCTGCAGCGAAGGCGGAGCCACGGTGATTGGTATTGCCGAATACGAAGGTGGTATCTACAATGAAAACGGACTTAATGTCGAAGAGGTATTCAACCATCGCAAGGCATCCGGATCGATTTTGAATTTCCCCGGTGCGAAGAATTTCGAACGCTCAGCAGAGCTGCTCGAAATGGATTG
>CANHYZ010000238.1 GCA_947464885.1 Flavobacteriales bacterium | reverse complement strand
GACAATGGTTTTGCTGCTGTTCCGTTGACTGATCCGTTGACGCTCGATCCCGAGGCATACTATGTAAGCGTTGCCTGCTACAGCAATGAAAACGCAAACGATGTGCGCGTGTTGGATGATTTGACGGTGCCGCAGCCGAATAACGCCAGCTTGATCTTCTTGCCTGCTGATGGCGTGGTGTATGGAAATGGTAATGCTTTTGCCATTCGCTTAAGCACGGAAATTTGCATCGATGTCAACGAAGTTGCCGGCGCCCAGGAGCTTCAGGGGATCACCGTATATCCAAATCCGGTTGGCGGCGGAATCATCAACATTGCCGCTAAGCAAAGAGAAAACTACACCGTGGAAATCTTCGATGCTGCCGGCAAAATGGTAGAGTCGAAAAACTTCCAAATGACCTCAGCTATTGATGTTGAGCATTTGGCCAAGGGTGTTTACACCTTGCGTGTGCGCACCGCTGACGCTGCCAGCACACAGTTGGTGACGATTCACTAATGACGTAACTGAACTATCAAAAGGCCGCCTCGATGGGCGGCCTTTTTTGTTCCAATACAGTGACAAACAGTAGGGTAAATGATCTTCCTCTTGTAAAATCTATGTCAGGCCTCGAAATTTCTATATTTGGCCTCCAATTTATTGACCCATTAAATCCAAATTCAATGAAAAAAATCTACTTATTAGCGATGACAGCGCTTCTGGGTACGGCGGCTTCGGCGCAAATCAATGCCCCTGCCAACGCCCGTAAGCATGTCCTCACCCGTGAAAATGTTTCGAATCTCGTTCCGAATCGTCAAGAGGCGCGCAGCAACGCAGGTTCTATGCGTGTAACTATCCTCGAGCAGGATTTCCAAACGACAGGCAACTTGCCAGGTGCTTTGCCAACAGGTTGGACAACAAACGACGTAACGTTGATGGACGCAACAACAGGTCCTGCATTTTTTGTTCACAACGCCACTACCGCTAACGCAGGTAGCTACTGGCCTGTAGCAGAAGTGGGTGTAAACAACCGCTTCGCAGGTGCAAACGATGATGCGCCACCATGCGATTGCATGATGGACGAGGTTTATGTTGAAACTCCTTCAATGGACTTTTCAACGGCCCTCAACCCTGCTGTGACATTCGATATTTACCATGACGGTAACTTCGGTGGCGGTGATGCATGGTTGCAGGCTTCTACAGACGGCGGTACTACTTGGACACAAGTAAACTATTCCGGCGATGTGGACGGTCTTTTCCCACTTCAGGAAGGATTTTGGCAGACGCTGGTAATTACGTTGTTCGAATTTGGTGGCCAGGCGGATGTACGTCTGCGCTTCACTTGGTCTGATGCAGGAAGCTGGGCTTCAGGTTTCGGCGTTGACAACGTTGTTGTTGGTGATCTCGAAGAATTCAGTCTGACACTTGACCGTACTATCCAGGGTGACTGGAACACACCATTCTTCGGTGACAGCTACTGGGATTACACCCAGATTCCGTTGGCTCAAGCTGACTCAGTGAAAGTTACCGGTATTTTGTCTAACACAGGTTTGGGTACTTTGACTAACGCTCGTCTTCAGGTTGAAATCTTCCAAGGCGCTACTTCAGTTGCAACTGCTGAGACTGCATCTACACCTGAATTGATTTCTTTGACCAAGGACACTGTTTCTGTTGTAACAAGTTACATCCCGGGCGCTATCGGAACGTACTCTATCACAGGTACAGCCGTGGCTGATGAAGTTGATGCTGATGCAACGGACAACTCAAGTTCTGTAAGCTTTGACGTTAGCGAGTGCACATATGCTCGCGATATCAACACAGCGCAGGCGTTCTTCCAATTGGAAGCAGGCGACTTCGCCGGTAACCTGTTCGACATCTACAACGATGAAGAATATTATGGTATCCAGGTTGCTCTCGGTGGCGGTAGCACAGTAGGCGGAACGGTAACAGCTGTTATCTACGAATTGACCGGTTTTGATGCTACTACAGGCGACCCAATCTTCGAATTCGTTGATGGCTCACAATCTGTGGAAGCTCCGGTGTTGGATGAGGACTTGAACACAGCAGGTGGACAAGATTTCATTTGCTTGCCATTCGAAGGTCCTGTAACATTGACTGCAGGTGGTGTATACCTCGCTGCTGTTGCCGGCACTGACGTATTGCGTTTGCCTGTTTCCGGTAGCAACTCTGTTCCCGGTTCATGGGTTTACACCGATGCTGATGGAACTTATGGCTGGACACAAGGTATCTTCATGATTCGTATGATTGGTAACTGCGTTACTTGCGGAGCTCCGATTGGAGACAATGTTGAAGAGCAAACTGCAAACACGTTCGGTGTTCGCGCTATGCCTAACCCGGCTTCAGCTGCTACATTGGTTACCTTCAACCTCGAAGGTTCATCTGCAGTAGAATTGACTGTTCGTGATATCACCGGTAAATTGGTTGAAAGCTTCAACCTCGGCAACCGCGCTGCAGGTAACAACAGCTTCGAACTGAATGTTGCTAACTACGAAGCAGGTGTATACACTTACACGCTTAATGCAAACGGTATCAACGTAACCAGCCGCTTGGTGGTTCGTTAATCTGTAAAGCGATAACGATTTGAAAGGGCTGCCGATTTCGGCGGCCCTTTTCTTTTTTTCGAACGGTGTGGGTTTGCTTTCCGCATTATTTTAGCCATCGCTTAATTATTAATTCCCTCATGAAAAAAATCTTTACACTATGCTCCATCCTCGGAGTTAGTTTGTTGGCCTCTGCTCAACAGAAGTTCGACAAACAGCAGCAGGTGAATCCACTCATTCACCCACGCCAGGCTACTGCTGATGAAATCGCACGCTCACGCTTCGAAGGCCAAGAGATGTTGCACACTAATCAAGTAAGTGCAGGCCGTGATGTGTTTACTGAAGACTTTAGTAACGGCTTCGGTGGCCAGGGCAGCAATGGCGCCTGGACCTTCGAAGATACCGGTGGCAACTCTATCTGGATGATGGCCGACGCCAATAGTCCGGCAGGTAGCTATTCTGATCCCGGAGAAGCGCTTCAATCAGCTACCGCCGCGAATGGCTGGGTGATTTTCGACGCTGACTTGTTTCAGGGAGGCGAAATCACAGCGACCAACCCGGCTGAAGATGTAAGTGGCTACCTCATCTCGCCGGCCATTAACTTCACCACGTGCCCAAGTGTAATTCTCGAGTTTCAACAGACATTCCGCTATTGCTGCGCCGATGAGACACCATTTATTGTGGAAGTCAGTAACGACGGAGGTACTACTTGGATTACCTATGATGCGGCTCCGGGCTTCACCGGAGGAGCGAATGATGCGGCTCCAAATCCATTTGTAACAGCGGTCGATATTTCTGCTGCGGCTGCCGGTCAACCTTTGGTGATTATCCGATTCGGATGGCAGCCCGATGGTAATTCAACGCACTCCCACTATTT
This sequence comes from Flavobacteriales bacterium, assembly GCA_947464885.1. GTDB lineage: Bacteria > Bacteroidota > Bacteroidia > Flavobacteriales_D > Sanyastnellaceae > JAIBBG01. The sequence goes on along the minus strand of CANHYZ010000238.1, from coordinate 866 downwards.
CTGGGGTATTGATGACATCCGCGTTTATGAGAATCCCGTTCAAAACGATGTGCGCGTAACCGCTATCACCAACGGTGATATTTTCGCTGACTACGAATACCGCTGCATCGCTCTTGAACAAGCTATTGCTCCTGCTGACGGAGGTTTAATTGTTGGTGCCATGTATGAGAACTTGGGTACTATTTCCCAATCAGCAGTCGTAACCGCTGAGGTGTTGGACGCAACATTGAACGTATTGGCTACGGTAGATTCCACCGTTACAATCTTCTCAAACGCGGAAAGTCCAACTCCCGGTGATCCAATCGACACGTTGTTCTTGGCAACGGGATGGGCACCAACCACGGTAGGTGACTACTACGTGCGTACGTCAATTACTTATGTGAACACGGACGAAACTCCCGACAACAACAGCCTTCAAAAGAAATTCCTCGTGGTTGATGGTGAATATGGTCACGACGATCCGACAATCATCAACAGTGAAATGCGTCCGTTTATCGGAACAGGTACCGCGGATGATCCATACAATCCAACCGGATACGGAAACTACATGACGTGCTTCAATGAAGGGTCTCAAGCATTTGGATTGAGTATTCGCTTTGATAACTCAACAGATGATTTTTGCCCATTCAATATTTTGTTATTGGCTCGTGGTGAAGATTACAACCTTACCGATGCCGAATTTGCTGCCTTCGGTGAATACGAAGTCCAGCCGGCTTATGTCCCAACAGGTGCTGTGCAACAGTTCCCTGTTTATTTGCCCTTCGATGATGAGGTGGATCTTGTGCCCGGAACCACTTATTTCGCCGCTATCCAAACGGAATTTGCAACAGAACAAGAACTGGCTGTTAAGGCCATTGACGAACAGG
>CANHYZ010000237.1 GCA_947464885.1 Flavobacteriales bacterium | reverse complement strand
TGCTGCAAAGCGCACCAGGGTTTCAATGAATGTTTCGTTCTTGCCATCGGGCGCGAAGTAGGCCGAGCGTTCAATGCCAAATGCATCGAGCGCACCGGATAGCGCAAGATTTTCGATGGTTTTCTTGTTTGATGCCTTCGCGTCCACACGACTTAAAAAGTCGTAGATGCTTTTGAATCGTCCATGCTGTTGCTCCGCGATAATACTCTCCACAGCGCTTTCACCCACACCCTTTACTGCAGCCAATCCGAAACGGATTTCGCCTTTGTCATTCACGCTGAAGAGCGACTTCGATTCGTTTACATCGGGGCCAAGAACCGGCAGTGCTTGCTTCTTGCATTCCTGCATGAAGAAGCTTACCGTTTTGATGTCACCCATGTTGTTGCTCAACACGGCCGCCATGTACTCTTCGGGGTAGTGTGCTTTGAGATAAGCTGTTTGATAGGCAATCCACGCATAGCACGTCGAGTGCGATTTGTTGAAGGCATAGCTAGCGAAGGCTTCCCAGTCGGTCCAGATTTTTTCAAGCTTATCTTCCGGATGTCCGTTTGCTTTCGACCCCTCGATGAATTTTCCTTTCATCTTGTCGAGTACATCCTTCTGCTTTTTACCCATCGCCTTACGCAGAACGTCGGCCTCACCTTTGGTGAACCCGGCCAGTTTTTGCGAAAGCAACATCACCTGCTCCTGATACACGGTAATACCGTAGGTATCGCGCAGGTAGTCCTCCATTTCCGGTAAGTCGTATGTGATGGGCTCCTGACCATTTTTACGACGCACGAACGATGGGATGTATTCAAGCGGGCCCGGACGATACAAGGCGTTCATGGCAATGAGGTCATCAAACACCGTAGGCTTGAGGTCCTTCATGTACTTCTGCATCCCGTCACTTTCGTACTGGAAGATGCCGACTGTATGACCGCGCTGGAACAATTGGTAAGTCAACTCATCATCGATAGGAATGGCTTCAATATCGATCTCGATGTTGTGCCGCTGCTTGATGATGCGCAGTGCATCTTTAATCAGGGTCAATGTTTTCAACCCGAGGAAGTCCATCTTCAACAATCCCGCGCTTTCCACCACGGAGTTGTCGAATTGCGTGCACCACATGTCGCTGTCTTTCGCTGTGGAAACAGGGACGTAGTTGGTAATGACATCCGGTGTGATGATAACACCGCAGGCGTGAATCCCTGTGCTTCGAACCGATCCTTCCAGAATGCCAGCGAGTTTAACCACGCGGCCTTCGTGTGAATCTTCTGCGGCAATAGAGCGGAGTTGCTTCGCATTAGCGAGTTCATCACCGCTGAGTTTCTCACCGAGTTTTTTGTCATCCCACTGAAGCAAATCCCGCAGGTCCTGATTGTCGGGCATGTACTTGGCGATCTTATCCGTGTCGGGAAGCGGCAATTCAATTACACGGCCTGCATCACGAATAGCGGATTTACCGCCCATCGTTCCGTAGGTGATGATTTGCGCCACCATGTTTGCTCCGTATTTGTTGCGGACGTAGTCAATAACCTTATCACGACCTTCATCGTCGAAGTCGATATCGATATCGGGCATGCTTACACGCTCAGGGTTCAGAAAACGCTCAAACAGGAGCTGGTACTTGATGGGATCGACGTTGGTAATTCCAATGCAGTAAGCAACGGCACTTCCCGCAGCACTTCCGCGACCGGGTCCTACGCTCACGCCCATTTCACGGGCTTTGTTGCAAAAGTCCTGCACGATGAGGAAGTAACCCGGATATCCGGTGTTGGCAATGGTGGCCAACTCAAAGTCTAGTCGCTCCCGGATTTCATCGCTAACCTCACCGTAGCGCTTTTCTGCGCCAACGTAGGTGAGATGACGGAGGAAGTTATTCTCACCGCGCTTGCCGCTATCGGTTTCGTCGGCAGCATCTTGGAACTCCGCGGGGATATCAAACTTGGGCAGCAAGACTTCGCGCGAAAGTTTGTATTGCTCGCACTTGTCTGCTAAAGCGCGCGTATTGCTGATGGCGAGTGGCAGGTCGGCAAAGAGTGCCGCCATTTCCAAGGGCGATTTGAGGTAGTATTGATTGTTGGGAAGGCCCTGTCGGAATTCACGCCCGCGCTTTCCGATGTATTTCTTCGGACGCGAAACAAATTCCCCTTCACGCACACACACCAGTGCATCTTGTGCTTCACTGTCTTTCTGCTCGGTGTAGTAAGAGGAGTTACAAGCGATATAAGAAACGCAATGCTTGGCGCAGAGTTGCAGGAGGATGGTGTTGACGTGCGTTTCCTCTTCCAAACCGTGGCGCATGATTTCCGCATAGAAATCCTCACCGAAATGTTCTTTCCACCACAGAAATGCTTCTTCCGCTTTTTCTTCTCCTTCATTGAGAATCTTCCAGGCGACTTCACCATACATGCCGCCGCTGAGCACAATGATGTCTTCTTTGAATTGAAGCAAGGTGGGTCGATCAATGCGCGGAACGTAATACGAACCTTGCGTGTGCGCTAGCGAGGAAAGATGGGCCAGGTTGTGATATCCTTTCTTTGTTTTCGCTAGAAGCACAACCTGAAAACCATTGTCCTGATTTTTCTTGTCGTGCATGTCTTTGCACAAATTCACTTCACATCCAACAATAGGCTTGACGTTTTCTTTCAAGGCCGAACTCACGAATTGAAAAGCGGCCATCATATTGGCGTGGTCCGTCAGCGCTATGGCCGGAGCGTAAGCATCCGTTGCCCAGCTCTTCATCTTTTTAATCAATCCGGAAACATCGGAAGTGCTCTGCATGCCGGTAACGCTGTACTGGCTGTGCACATGGAGGTGTACGAATTGATTGGCAAGGGCTTCTAATTCTGCGTTTGCTGCAGTTGAGGTCGTGGTTGTTTCCACGACTTCGGTTGTTGCCGTTGCCTTGAAATTGGATGCCGCCAGTTCTGGTGCTTGATAGACGAGATCGGCAGGAGCGCTTACTTCTGGCAGCTGAATAACACGGGCTTGAATCAGGCCAAAGAAGCACTTGGCTGTGGCATCCACGTCATACGCTGCGTCGTGAGCTTCGGCAAATGGTGCATTGAATAATTTCTGATGCAGTTCGGTAAGCGTCGGCCATTTGAATTTCCCGCCTTTACCTCCGGGCAGCGCACAGAAGTCTGTCGACAGGTCTTTTGTATCGAGCGATTTCTTTGCGGTGAGACTGTTGGTCTGCCCTTTGCGCAGCAACTCGCAGCCCATGATGTTCAAATCGAATTCGATGTTGTGTCCTGCTATGTATGTGCAGCCTTCAATCGCAGCAATAAATCGCGCAATGACTTCATCGAGGGGAAGACCTTCGCGTATGGCGCGGTCGGTGGAGATGCCGTGTACTTTTTCGGCATTGAAGGGAATGGTGAATCCTTCGGGCTGAACAATCAGACTTTCAGCTGAAATCAGCCTTCCGTCCGCTTCGTGCAATTGCCAGGCAATCTGCACCACACGTGGCCAGTTGTTGAAGTCGGTCAGTGGTGCATTCCAATTACCGGGTAATCCCGTTGTCTCGGTATCAAATATCAGGAACATGAATAGGCTATTTAGGTTGGCTCATTCAGCGGAAAAACAGGTGTTTCATCGCTGGAAGAGCGGACCTCAAAATTAGCCCTGCAAAATGATGTCAGGGCTCATGTTGACAAATTTTGAAAGCTTAGGACTTGTCGCCTCTACGGGGCTCATCCCACCAGTTTTTTCGTAAACTCGACAAGGTGAGGCGAATGCCGCCCTGAAACAGCCAAACGTTATCTTGCGAATCCGATAATCGCGTTTCGTTGTGGCCTTGAATGGCAGTTGCAAATTGCTCCAGATGCAAGGACGGATTCCAACGCACGCCGCCATGTAAAGTGAGTACAAGTGACCCGATGGTCAGTGCATGCCAGCCCGTCCCTGCGGTTGCCACAAAGTTGCTGCTGATCGATCGGTAAGGCTTGTCATCGTTAATCGTAACTGTGATGCCATGCTTCTTCACATAAGGCATGTTCCACTGCCAACCGCCTCCCAATTCCAGATACCAGCGTGTGCCCAATGGTCCTGATGACTGAATTTTCGTGGTCAGGCATTTGGGGTGAGTTCTAACATAAGCGAGCACTGATGCCGCATGAAACCCCGCTCTAAAGGTGGAGGATGGGCTTTCAATAAGGGTGTTTTGAAAGCTATATTCTACAAGACCTATCGCATGCAAGGCACGCGGAGCATAGATGGATTGATTCCACCCGGCACCCAGACTGTAGGCTTGTCCCAACGGATGTATGGCGGTTTCTTGCCATGGATGAGCAAAGTTGTACGTCTGAATCAGTTCATCCAGCGCCGGCAT
>CANHYZ010000236.1 GCA_947464885.1 Flavobacteriales bacterium | reverse complement strand
GATTAAGTTTACACACGAATCAAATTATGACCATGAAAAAACGTTTCGCTCTTATGGCTATGGTGTGCATGGCCGTTGTCTCAATTCCTGTTGGAGCCCAAGTCAAGGGGCTGAACAAGGAGGAAGTTGGAAGTGCTGACCAGAAGCTTGTAGCACCTGATGGTTCAGGTTTCCGGATTTCACCGGATGGAAAATTGCTTGCCTTTTTTGATTTATACAAGGATGTTCCCAATGTATTTGTGGTTCCTTTGAATGGGGGCGACAGAATGCAGGTTTCTTTCGCTGGTGATGCCGGTGTTCAGGAGTTTTATTGGTTGAAGAATCATCTGGTCGCTTTTGTGACGAATCCCGGCAGTTCTGGAATTTCGTCTTTATATGTTGGCGATTTTCAAATGGGGGAGTATCGTAAGGTGTCAGCCGATGGTGCGAACGTAAGAGCTGTGGTGGTGTCGAGTTATGACGGCACTTTGAACTACGAGATGAATTCAACGCAAGCGCCATACACCTTCAATTATTATCAATACGATACTGAGAGTTTGAGTTCGAAATTGATTGCGAGTAACTCCACGGGCACGTTGGGTTGGGCGTCAGACTTCGGGCCCACGGCCGCTTTTAGTTGTGACTTCATTGATGGCAGTGTAAAGCTATCTAGTCGAGACGGTGAAAAGTTTGCTCTCTTCGAAGAGTGTCTTCAGTTTAAGCCATTATTACCATCGGCAATCCACAAGGGTATGTACTACTGTATTTCAGACAATGCCCGAAATGGAAGTGCATTGGTAGAAATCAGTTTAGCTGATGGTAGCGAGCGCGAGGTGGTTTTTCATAAACCGGGAAGTAGTGTTGACCGTGTGTTTTTGAGCCCACGTGACCGCAGGCCGCTCATGGTTTGGTATCGTGGAAAGGAGAATGGATTTCAGTTAATCGACAAAGGCTATAGTGCATTAATGGAGGATATTAAATCCAAAATTCCCGGAGCAGATGCATTACAGATTGTTGATTGTAGCCATGATGAAAATGTATGGATTGTTTTAATGGAGTACAAAGATGGAAGAATGGCTTATTTCAGATACAACGTTGCCAATAAGGAAGTGCGCTCGCTGAATAATGTTGAACAGGATGCCAAATCCAATATCGCAAAGCAATCGGTACAAGTAACAACGGACACAAGAGGCAAGGAACTCGTTATCCGTATAAGTATGCCTCCTATTGAAGAGTTCAAATATCCGGCGATACTCCTATTTGGGGAGGCTATGTGGTCGTTGAATTCTCAATCACATGATAAATTAGTTGAGAGCCTCTGTCTTCAGGGTTATCCAATTATTGAAGTTGACTTGGTGCATTCACAGAGTTATGGTGCTGAAGCTATGCTAAATGGTTTTTCGTGGTGGTCAGGAATGCTGGTTTCTGACCTTCCGGTGATTTTTGCAGTCATCAATAAGAAGTTTCCGACTATCCCAGGTGTTGTGCCTTGTGGTATGGGTATTGGTGCAGCTGTTGCAATGCGTGCGATGAGTGTTCATCCGGATATGAAAATGCGTTCCATTCTTATTCAGCCGTATTTCAGTGAAGGAGTTTATGCCTCTTGGCTTGCGAAGAACAAGGCTAAGGAGCTGCGCTTTATTTCCAAGAATGGCGAGCAACCTAATGAAACCGTAACTCCTTATTTGGGTGCTGCAGCTAATCCGATGGTGATACATTCGACCATGGACATGGGGTATGTAGAAATGTTGTCTCCTGTGCTGCAGAGTATGTCAGTATCAGGGAATGCCCCTGTTATAATGAATTTCAGCGATGAAATGGGCATCATGGAGTCAGCTGTCAATGTCTCGCAGGCTGTGCATGATATATCGGCGTACATCAGTGCTGTCGCAATAAAAAAAATAAAGTAAATGACAGCGGCTGACTTTTGGTCGCTTTGAACGTATGCCTCTCACTTTCACACTCGAAGGCTTGGATCCTTCTGGAAATGCGCGCGCCGGACGCATCACAACCGATCACGGCATTATTGAAACTCCGATTTTCATGCCGGTAGGAACTGCCGGAACGGTGAAGGCAATTACGCAGCAGGACTTAAAAACCGATGTGGACGCCCAGATTATTTTGGGTAATACCTATCACTTGTATTTGCGTCCGGGCACTACCATCTTGCGTGAAGCCGGGGGCTTGCATAAGTTCAACGGTTGGGATCGTCCGATTTTGACCGATAGCGGCGGTTATCAGGTGTATTCTCTTAGCGATAATCGGAAGATTACACCCGAGGGTGTGAAGTTCAAGTCGCACATTGATGGTTCAGCACATTTGTTTACGCCGGAGAATGTCATGGATATTCAGCGCGTCATTGGTGCTGATATTATTATGGCCTTCGATGAATGTCCTCCGTATCCGTGTGATTTTGAGTATGCGAAAAAGTCGCTTCAGATTACGAATCATTGGTTGGATCGCTGCTTTGCCCGTATCAGTGAAACCGAGCCGTTGTATGGTCATCACCAGTCCTTATTTCCGATTGTTCAGGGTTCTGTATTCCGTGATTTGCGCATCGCGAGTGCAGAATATATTGCCGCTAAGGGAGCGGAGGGAAATGCCATTGGTGGTTTGAGTGTTGGTGAACCGCACGAGCTGATGTATGAAATGACTGAACTCGTTTGCGGGATTTTGCCAAAGGATAAACCGCGGTATCTAATGGGTGTAGGCACTCCTGCCAATATCCTCGAATCGATTGCCTTGGGCGTGGATATGTTTGATTGCGTAATGCCAACGCGCAATGCCCGTAACGGACAGCTGTTTACGTGGAATGGCGTCATGAATATGCGCAATAAGAAATGGGAGCGTGATTTTTCACCGCTGGATCCCGATGGCGAAAGTTTCGTGGATTCTTTTTATTCTAAGGCATATGTGCGTCATTTGTTCGCATCGGAGGAAATCCTTGCCATGCAAATCGGGACGCTTCACAATTTGAATTTCTACTTGCGTCTGGTGCGCAAGGCTCGCGAGAAGATACTTGAGGGTACTTTCACTTCCTGGAAGAATGAGATGGTTGTCAAATTAATGCAGCGACTCTAGTGCTTAAGAAACTGGATATCTATATCATCCGAAAGTTTCTTGCCACCTTTCTGTTTATGATTGGTGCGTTTGTGTTGATTGCTGTAGTGTTTGATATCAGTGAGAACATTGACGAATTACTCAAGGCACGAGCGCCATGGTATCGCATCATTGCAGAATATTATGTAAATTTTTGCTTCTATTTCGGGACGCTGCTCAGTTCATTCATCATTTTTCTGACCATCATCTGGTTCACCAGTAAATTGGCTCAGCAGTCGGAAATCATTGCGGTGCTAAGCAGTGGTGTAAGTTATGCGCGTTTCATTCGGCCGTATTTCATAGCATCGGGAATCTTGGTAGCCGTCTTGTTGTATTTCAGTCACGTTGTTGTTCCGCAAGCGAACCGAAAGAAGTATGAATTTGAGGTGAATTACATGAAGGACCCGATAACGGTCACCGAGAAGAACATTCATCGTGAGATAGAGCCGGGCACCATCGCTTATTTCTATGCGTTTCGTCCGGAGACCATTTCGGGGGATAATTTTTCACTTGAGCGCTGGAAAGACGGTAGGCTAACCTATAAACTTATCGCAGCGAGTGCTCAGTATTTGCCGGATCAGCAAAAGTGGCGCATCATGAATGCGCAGATTCGAACATTTAATGAGGACGGCGCGGAGAGGTTGCAAATGCGCGCGCAGTTGGATACGATTCTTCCAATGGATGAGCAAGACTTTGGCTTGAGGTCGGAGATTACCTCAGCGATGGATTATTCGGAACTAAGCGAGTTTATCGAGGCGCAACGCTTGGGAGGGTCGGGTCGTGTTGCGGAGTTTGAAGTAGAGCTCTATAGCCGCACGGCGTCTCCGTTTTCTGTTTTTGTGCTGACGCTTATCGGTGTTTCAATTGCTTCGCGCAAACAGCGCGGCGGCATCGGGATGCACCTCATGCTTGCCGTCATCATCGGATTTGTTTTTGTCTTCATATCACGCATGACCACCGTGAGTGCGATGAATCTAGGCTTTCCTTCTTGGTTGGCGGTTTGGGTGCCGAATGTCATGTTTACGTTCGTAGGCATGTATCTGTACACGCGCGCCCAGAAGTAGTATGCTTTATTCTTCTTTGATTTGCGCAAACAAGCTTGTCGCATGCAGCAGAGCCAAGGACACAAGAATGATGGGGAAATATCCGCGCCCGCCCCGTGGCTGAAATCTCGATAGCGTTGAAGCTAAACAAGATTTCAACCAAGGACAAGCGGAGGATGTAAGTACATCTTCCGGCATGGTAGT
>CANHYZ010000235.1 GCA_947464885.1 Flavobacteriales bacterium | reverse complement strand
TAACGGCGTGCGTGCCATCGTCAAAAAAGGCCTTTTCGATTCTATCGCAAAGATGAATCCCGATATCCTGTGCCTGCAAGAAACCAAAGCCAACAATGATCAGGTGCGTGAAGCGCTGTTCGGACTGGAACGATACGAGGTGTATTCAAGCGCATCGGAAAAAGCCGGTTACAGCGGCACGGCCATCATCACCCGCCACAAGCCGCTGAGCGTGAATTACGGTTTCGGCATTGCCGATCACGACACGCATGGCAGGACCATCACCATGGAGTTTGAAAAGTTCTTTGTTGTGAATACCTACGTGCCCAACAGCGGAGCTGAACTGGTGAAATTGGATTATCGTCAAACGTGGGATGTGGCGATGCTCGCACATCTCAAAGCACTCGAAAAGAAAAAGCCCGTCATCTGGTGCGGCGATATGAACGTGGCGCATCAACCTATTGATTTGGCGAACCCCAAATCGAATTACAACAAATCGGCAGGCTACACGCAGCAAGAAATTGATGGCCTGTCGGCCATTCTCAAAGACGGCTTCACCGACACCTTCCGCCATTTCCACCCCGACACCGTGAAGTACAGCTGGTGGAGTGCACGCTTCAACTCGCGCGCAAAGAACGTGGGCTGGCGTCTCGATTATTTCATCGTTTCCAACGCGCTCGTTCCGCAAATCGGCGAAGCGTTTATCCTCAATGAAGTGGAAGGCAGCGATCACTGTCCCGTAGGAATATCCTTGAAGGCATGAATAAAGTAGAAGCACTGCTGGTTGTTTTGTTGGGCATGGCCCTCACGCTGCATTACTCCGAAATGGCCGGTGCACATGTATTACTGCAATTCAGTTTAGGTGTTTTGATGGCTTTCTATCTCGTATCCGGTATTGGGCTCAGTCGTAAAAACAGCATCTTCTATGCTTTCAAACACGGTCCGATAGAAGAACGTCCGGCTGTGATTATGCGCCACGCTTCGGCCCTGTGTTTTACCCTGTGCACAGCGGCCATTGGCTTCAATGAGTTTTTTTGGATACCGTTTGAAGTGCTCACAATCATCGGTATAATCGCCCTGACCGTGGTGATGTTCTTCAGCATGGTATTGCTTGAAAAGCAGCATCCCCAATTGAATAGGTCGATCGTCTTTCGTTCTGCCATCCTTAGCGCTGCGCTGCTGTATTACACCATCATGCCCTTGAAGCAACAAATCTCCTGGCACTACGAAGACATCTACTACCGCGAGTTGCTTCATTACTCCCTAAAGAACCCGGGTGATGAACAAGCTCAGCGCGACCTGCACGACTATCAAGAGCGGATGCGTGGAATAACCCTTCCGGAATAATAGACTACGGCGTGGGCGTTACCCACACTTCTCCGCTCAACGTATATTCCTTCTTCCAAATGGGCACAGTTTGCTTCAGTTCGTGCATCAAGACTTCACAAGCTTCAAAGGCCGCCTGTCGATGCGCAGCTGACACCACGGCAATGACCGCATCTTGTCCTACATCCACCCGGCCTAAACGATGATGCAACACAACTGCATGAATCGGAAAACGAGCTTTTAGTTTTTCGGCAATACGTTCAAGCTCCTTGATGGCCATGCTTTCATACGCCTCAAATTCGAGATGCGTAACGGATTCGCCTCGGTTGTGATTTCGGACTGTACCGATAAACACGACATGCGCTCCGGAAGCGTCATTCGCCATGACCGGACGAATAGCGTCGACACTCAATGCAGTATGAAGAAGTTTGAAGGATGGATTCATCGTATGCTGCTTTTACTATCCTCCGCTCACCGGCGGTAAAACAGCCACCACATCACCGGCTTGAATGGCTTTTTGATTTTCAGCATATACTTCATTGACGGCTACAGCAAATTGAAGTCCATCATCCAATCCGGAAAAACGCTCGGCCAAAAGTTTGCGCAAGGTCATTACCGAAGTGTCCTCTGGAACCTCCATGCGCAGCGAACGCGCTCCGGCTATATCACGGGCCTGACCGAAAAACAAGACTTCAATAATCATAGATACTTCAATAGAATTCGTATTGCAGCGACAATGATAATGACGATGGTGATGTAACGCACAATGCGGTGGCTAAAGCGGGCGCTACTCCATTGTGAACCCAGCAGACCGCCGATGAGTACTGCTACCATCAGAGGCCAAACTTCTGCTTCCGGTTGCCATCCGTTGACTGCAACCTGGGCCGATAATCCCGCAAGGGAATTAATCAGAATAAAGACACTGGAAGCACCGGCAATTTGTTTGGGGCTTCCCCATTTGGTGAGGTAAAGAAACGGTGCCAGGTAAATACCACCGCCGATGCCGGTTAATCCCGAAACACCGCCAATGACAAACGCCAGCGGAAACATCCACCATTGCAATGGACGCACCGTCAGCACCTCCGTACGTTCATAACGAATCATCATGACCGCTGCCGCAATCAACAAGGCCACTGCTAGTGAGATGAAATACACATGCTCATCAAAATGCAAGGTCGAGACATAAATACATGGCGGCACACTGCAGAGCAACAATGCAAGTACGCCGCGCCATACAATCCAATTCGCTCGGTGAAATTGCCACGTGCCATTGGCTGTTACGATGGCATTGCAGCTCAGCGCCGACATTCGAACGGCCTCTGCTCCCATAACCGATTGCGAGAGTATTGCCAAGTACATACTCCCGCCGCCAAAACCGGCAGCACTGTAGATCAGCGCCACCAGAAAAAACAGAAAAGCATAAATCCAGATCAATGTGTTTATCTTTGAGTGATTGCAAATTTGCACAATATTGGTCTACCTATGGACAGAAAGAACTTTCTCAAAAAAGCATTGTCGGGTGCAGGCATGATTGCCGCCGGCGGTGCTGTGGCTGCGTTCACCAAGAACAACATCGACGAGCTCAAGCCATTGGATTTGTCGAAGCAAGTAGGCTTTAACCATCACCCCGGACACGCTACCGTTATGAACGAAAATACTGTATTGCACAAAGCGCAAACGCGCGGAAATGCCGACTATGGCTGGCTTAAGACGAACTACTCGTTTTCATTTGCCAATTATTATAATCCTGACCGCATGAACTTCGGTGCATTGCGTGTGCTCAACGATGACTTTATTGCTGCGGGCATGGGATTCAATACGCACCCGCACGACAACATGGAAATCATTACGATTCCGCTTGAAGGTGTGGTGGCTCACAAAGACAGCATGGGCAACGCGGGAACTATCACTGCGGGTGAAGTGCAGGTGATGAGCGCCGGCACGGGCATTCAGCACAGCGAATTCAATCATCTGAAAGATGTGGATCTGCGCTTATTTCAAATCTGGGTATTCCCAAACAAAGCGAATGTGAAGCCGCGCTATGATCAAATACCGTTGCCGTTGGAAAAGAAGAACGAGCTCAATCAAATTCTTTCACCCAGTCCGGACGATGCCGGTGTATGGATCCATCAAGATGCGTGGTTTCACTTGGGAACATTCGACAAAGACAAAAACTTCAAGTATGCGCTGAAGCGTCCGGCAACCCACGGTGTGTATGCATTCATCGTCGAAGGCGATTTCACCATCAACGGTCAAGCGCTCAACAAGCGCGACGGATATGGACTATGGAACCTGGCAGAACTCAACATCACCGCGGATAGCGATGAGGCGAGGATACTGCTGTTGGAAGTACCAATGTAGTGACTAATGACAAGTGACTAATGACTAATGGGTCACTCCTCGTAAACGTCCAGGAGCATCAATGCTTCGGAGAGTTCGCCGAGGGTCTTCATATCGTTCTGCTTGCGGGCGACTGATTTTCCGGCCTTGTAAACCTCAACGGCTTCTTCCACCTTGCTGCGCTCCTCGAGCATCTTACCCAATTGGTAGTAGCTTGCCAAGTACTCCGGATCATTCTTGATGATCTTTTGAATGATCTTGATGGCTGTTGTGATTTCACCATTCTTCTGGTGCTCGAGTGCAGCGGCATAATGAAGAAAACTGTCTTTCGGATTGGTCTCCAGCATCGTTTCAATCATTTTTAGTCTGTCTTGCATCATAAGGTTGGGTTTAAGGTGTGTTTGTTTCTCGCAAAGTTATTCGAGCATCTTGCCTCAATGTGTTGTTTCAAAAAATCGAAATCGCAGTTTTTCAACAAGGTTGTATACAATTGACTGGCCACGGCTTCGACTACGCTCAGCTCACGTCGCCACTCGCCACTCGCCATTCGCCATTCTCATTAAACAGAATTTAAGATTCCATCAACACCGCATCCATGCTATTTTTGTTGAGCATCTTGCGACGTTTTTATTTATGAAAAAAATCCTTCTCCTCTTGTGCGTGTTCTTTTCGGTGCAGACTATTCAGGCATCG
>CANHYZ010000234.1 GCA_947464885.1 Flavobacteriales bacterium | reverse complement strand
TAGGCGGAGGCTTTGCGCGCTACAGTGTGGATGCAATCTGGAAGGTTCCGCATTTTGAAAAAATGCTCTACGATAATGCCCAGTTGCTAAGTCTTTACGCTCAGGCCTATCGCAAGTTTAAGGAGCCGCTCTTTCTTGAAGTGATTGATCAGACATTGAATTTTGTTGAAGCAGAATGGAAGTCACCGAGCGGCCTTTATTACTCAGCGCTCGATGCCGATAGTGAAGGAGAGGAGGGTAAGTACTACGTTTGGCGTGAAGAGGAAATTGATGCCATAGCTGGTGCTGATGCACCATTGGTAAAGGACTATTTTTCCATCAACAGGGAAGCTCATTGGGAACACGGCAATCAGATTCTATTGCGCACCAAAGAGGACAGCGAATGGCTTGCCGCAAAAGGATTGAATGAGGTACAGTGGAAAACAAAACTAAGTGAAGTGACCACCGCGATGCTCGTTCACCGCGCGCAACGCATCAAGCCGGGACTGGATGATAAATGCCTCGCCTCATGGAACGCTTTGCTCGCCATAGCTTTTTTTGAATGCGCGAAGTGTGAAGGAAGACATCACCTGGTTTCCGATGGTGAAGCCTTGATCAGGGCAATTGAAACGGAACTGCTCACCGATGGATGGGTATCGCACGCATTAACGAAGGGTATGCGAAGCGACACTTTCTTGCTGGATGATCAAGTGGTGTTCGTCGAAGCTTTGCTTTGCGCGTTTGAAATGACCGGTAAACAAAACTATCTCACACGCGCAACCGCGCTCATGAATGGCGTCTTGTCGCGATTCAGAGCAACGGGCGGACCACTGCTTCAAACTCGGGCGGTGGATTCGACGGACGTCATCGGACACAAATGTGAAGTTCAGGACAACGTAATTCCGGCAGCCAATAGCGTTGCATGCAAGACACTGATACGGTTGGCTGCCTTGACGGATGATGAAGTATTGCGGTCCCGAGCCGGCGCAATGTTGTCTGTGGTTTGGCCTCAAATCGATTATGCAGGAGGATATAGCAATTGGTTGCAAGCCGCTCTCTTGTTGCTTTCGGATTCAACGGAAGTCGTCGTATGCGGGCCGGATGCCTTGCCATTTTTACACTGTTGGCTGGAAGATTTCCAACCGCCGGTGACCATCGCAGCATCAACATCCGATAGTGAATTGCCACTCTTCAAGGGCCGATATGCAAGCCAAACTGCAGCCTATGTTTGCCGAAATAAAACGTGTGCACAACCCGTTTTCCGGGCTGAAGATGTAAGGATAGTATGGTAGGAATTTCTCAAAAAGTATCCATGAAAAGGACGAGTTGCGTTGCGCTTTGTCTGTGGTTGATGGTGTTCGTGCAAACGGCCTCCGCGCAGTTGATTGATAATCGAAACGGTAATGCCTTCAACGAAGAAATGTTCTTCAATCAACAGTTTCTTTGGCTCAATAAAATCCGCACCATTACAGCGCAGGTGAGTGTCAAGCGACCTAATCGCTCCATTGAACAGCGCCCGGATTTGGCGGTTTATCGGTTCAATGAAGTTGGATTGATGACGCGCATGGACAAGGTGAGCTCGATTAAGAACCTGGTCGATAGTCTGACCATTCAATTCAAGCGTAACGATCTGGGCAGTGTTGCCTTGCGCGAGGAAACCGGCACACGAGGATACTACAGCACGGGATACGTTTACGATGATCGCGGCAAGATTATTCGCGTTGAATATGGTACCGCGGAGAATATCGCTACCCAGAAAGGTAAACTGGAACCCGGACGCACCGTCACTATCAATTCGGAATCCATGATTTGGAATGAGCAGGAGAATGGTACCTTGCGTAAAAGCGTATACAACAACTACGGATTACACTATGCCAACTGGACGATTGTCAAAAATTCCAAGGGTTTCGTAGAGTCCGAATCGGAAGAGCTGATCATGAGCGGTCGAACCAAAACAAAGACCTACATTTACAATGAGCACGGATGGATTGCGCAAATTGAATCGTCCGATAATATGAGCTCAGGCAAAAAAGCTCAAACGTTTCGCTACGATGACCTGGGTAACGTGCAAAAGGTGGAATACTTCGACGGTAGGAAAATGAATCGCGAAATCGAGGTCCTCTACACGAGCACAATGCTGGTTGAGGCATTTCTGGATCACGACCTGGAAACAGGGGATATCGTCATCACGAAATTCACATACGAATATTACAAATAGTCATGAAGGCACTCCTGAAATTCCTCTTGCTCGTTATCCTTTTACTTGCCGGATCGCCGAACCTTTTCGCTCAGCGTCAAAAAAAGGAGTCCAACAAAGTGACTCCTGCTTCCGCCCAAAAAAAGGAAGCAGGGGCAATGGAGCAGAAGCAGTCCGATTACCGTTCGCGCAAGGATCACCACTTGGAGTCCCAGGATAAGGCAACGCGCAAGCGTATGAAAAAAACCTTGAAGAAGGCCGAGCGCCATTCATGGGGCAACCGGGCACCGTGGTACAAGCGCTGGTTTCGCAGAAAGTAAGGTGCTCGCGGCACAATTAACACATTTTCAAGGTTTTGCGTTTCCGTTGAAAAAAAGTTTGCACGTTTTAAGAAATCCGTTGTTCTTTGCGAGCCTTTAGGGTATACCGCGACTCTATTGTACTACGCTTGAAAGTCGCCATTGTTACCCAAATTTTGACTTGTTTAACACACTTTAATCCATCTGCTATGCAGAGAAAGTTTTACGCACTAATTGCATTCTTTTTCCTCACTACTGCCGCTTGGGCACAAACGAATTCAGGTTCGTTGAAAGGAAAAGTTATCGACAAAGACACCAAGGAAACACTTCCTTTCGTGACCGTTATTGTCTACCTCAACGGTAATACCGTGAATGGTGGAACAACGGACATCGATGGTGAGTACTCGGTGAAACCGCTCGAACCCGGAACGTACGATGTGTCCTTCCAGTTTGTGGGCTATCAGCCGCAAACCATCAAGGGGGTTGTCGTAAAGGGTGGTAAAATCACGCCGCTTGACGCTGAAATGATGCAAGGCGCTGAGCTTGGAACGGTCGAAGTATTCGATTACAAGGTTCCTTTGATTGACAAGGATGGTGGTTCTTCCGGTGGAACAATCACCCGCGAAGACTTGAAAAACATGCCTAGCCGCTCTGTTACAGGATTGGCTCAAACCGTAGCCGGTGCTACCGATACAGGAAACGGTATCTCTATCCGTGGTGCGCGTGAAGGATCAACCTGGATCTATATCGATGGTATCAAAGTGCGCGGTTCTTCTGCGCTCCCAAAGTCTGCAGTTGAAGAAATTTCCGTAATTACAGGTGGTATCCCGGCCAACATCGGTGACGCTACCGGTGGTGTAATCAATGTAAGCTTACGTAATGCATCGGCTAAATACACCGGCGGTGTGGAAGCAATCACTTCAGGATTCCAGGTAGGCGACAAAGTAGTTGGTTTAGACCACTACGGCTATAATCTTGTTGAAGGTTCGTTGTCAGGACCGCTGCTCTTTTCGAAGAACGAAAAGGGTGAACGCGGCCGTCCGTTGCTCGGCTTCTTTGTTTCAGGTAACTATACTGACATTGTAGACGGTGCTCCTCAATTTGGCGGAGTGATGCGCATGAAAGAATCGGTTCGTCAGGATTTGTTGACAAACCCACTGCGTCCGAATCTCAGCGAATCAGGTGAGGCCACCGGTGTATTGTACAACGCTGACTTCCTTACCGCAGACGACTTTGAAACAACCATGACCCGCATGAACGCCCGCAATCGTTCAGCAAATATGGTAGCGAAAATTGATGTGAACACTTCTGAGAACGTTACCCTGACATTCGGTGGTACCGCAGCCTTCAGCCGTGGTCGTGACGCATCACGTGCCAATCAGCTCATGAACTGGGACAACAACCAGCTCAACACCAACTTCGACTGGAGAGCATATGCGAAGTTCAGTCAGCGTTTCAAGAATGCGGAAGGAGAGGAGGCAAGCGCTTCCAACCTGAAGAATATCTTCTACAGTGTAATGGTTGACTACTCTCGCAACTTCGCGAACAGCCAGGATGAAACACACGGCGACAATCTGTTCAATTACGGTCACGTGGGTTACTTCGATATCTACCGCGGAAATACCTACGAACAAATTCCGGGTTCTTACTTCAAGCAAAACGGTTTCCAGGATATCAACACCTTCTTTACGCCCTCTGAGTTTAATCCTGATTTGGCTGCTGTTACCAATCAGTATTACGAAGGAGCTCAGCAAACCGGACTTTACAACTTGGCGGTTTCGCAGTTGTATGATGCCAACGGAAATCTGATTACAGACCGCAATCAAATCTTCTTGGATAACCCGGGCATTATTTCCGCTATCGGCTTCAATCCTGCAGCAACCCTGAACAACTTGACTGCTGCTAATGGTTT
>CANHYZ010000233.1 GCA_947464885.1 Flavobacteriales bacterium | reverse complement strand
TAGCCACTGTTGGCAGGAGAAGTACCATAAGGATTGCGCTTGTTTGTTTTTTGATAGCTGATGACTGTGCGTTCATTGAAGTGCTTGAGCCAGGAGGATTCATGGGTAATGGCAGCCACGTAGCGTTCGCGATTGAGGTAGGCGTTATTACTGATAGAAAACGGCACAGCACTTTGCGGTTGCAGCTGCGCCTGTTCTTCGTTGAGCGCTCCGGGCAATCCCCAGTTGCCGGAGTAGTAGGTCCCGTAGATGCTTATGCGCTGTGACTCACTAATCTTTTGTTTGAACAGCAGGGAAACTTGTTGCTTACGATTGAATTCCTGATCACGGTAGCCGGCATAATCCTGCCAGTTGTGAGAGATTCTCAGGCTGCTTGTTTGAAAGCCCAGAGCAACGCTGTTATTCCAGCGATAACCGCCATAGGATGCGGCCTGAAATCCTGATGATACGCAGTGTTGATTTGGAGCCGCAACTTTACTCTTGAGGAGTAATACGCCTCCATTGCCGTTGCCATAGAGTGAGCCAGCAGGTCCCTTGATGACTTCCAACTGCTGTATGTCTTCAGGGTCGATTAGTTCCAACGGAGTTTGTCCGTCGGCAGAGGTAAGCGGAATTCCATCGAGGTAGAGTTTGATATTGCGAACGGCAAAAGGGGAACGCAGGCTGCTGCCTCGGATGTTCAGTCGATGACTTCCTCCATAGCCGCGTGATTCCATCACCACGCCCGGAATGGTATTGAGCGCCTGTTGCAGTGAACTGCGATCGCTCTGCGCAATCGTCAACGAGTCAATGAATCCAACGGCAGCAGGAAGCTCTTCCGGACGATGATTGGTGCGATAAGCTTCTAAACGAATTTCCGGGAAGACGAATTCCACATTGGTCTGCATGTAAGTTCCATCGTACGCTTGGGAAGAAGGAACAGCTAGCATGATATCGCGAATACTGTTGCAATCCACCCTTTCCAATGTGATATCGATAGTGTCGCCCAAGGTTCGAATAATGCGGAAATGCGTTGTAGCACCTTTCATGGCCAACGTGAATCTTCCCTCTGAATCCGTGTAAGCATTGGGTAAGTTTTCCGAAAGTGTAGAGCGCATGATAGGCTCTTGTGATGCGAATATCAGCGCATTTTGTACAGCTGAACTGTCGGCCTCCAATAGTAAACGTCCATGCAAGTAACACGGAGCTTGGACCTGGCCCGTTAGGCTTTTTACAAAAGCAATAAGCAAGCAAAGTAGGAAAGTATTTTTCATGAATGGGAGGAAGCTATGAGTTGGATAACACGTGAACGAACGAGTTCTGCGGTTTGCTCAGCGTTCATTCCGGCAAACTCTTCTGCCCGGATGCGCTTGCCAATGCGAACCTCAATGGTGCCGGGTTGTATGATGAATGCGTCTCGCGGAAGAATGTTCTCTGCGTTTACAACGGCTATGGGCATGATGTCGATTTTGCCTTCTTGAGCGATGATAAACGTACCCCGCTTGAACACTCCCGTTGTCCCGTCTTTGCTGCGCGTCCCTTCCGGGAAGGTGATCACATTTTTGCCGTTTGCGATTATCTGAGCAGCCTTACGCATGCTGCTCATCGCTTTTTCTCTGTTTTTGCGATCGATAAAAATGTGGCCAATTAAATACATGTACTGACCGAGCACCGGAACGCGCTTGAGTTCTTTCTTTCCGATATAAAACAGACCGATTGGGATTGCTTTTGCGATGGCGACGACATCCAAATGAGAGACGTGATTGGATACATAAATACACGGACTGCTGCGATCGATGTGTTCCAACCCGGTTACTTTAAGCTTGACGCGCGCAATGGCCAGCACCGGTGGACAGAAGATATAACGGCCTTCAACGTAGTGCACCCATTGCCCGTTGCGGGTGATCAGCATGAGGACCATTCCAAGAATACCGCTAATGGCGGTCCAGAGAAAAATCAGGAACACTTGGATGGTAGCACGCACATAAACAAGAGCTTTCAACATGCCTGCAATTTGCGCAGGAACAGTGAATGGTGCTGAATTAAGGATGAGAATTATTTCAACCAGAGCTGCCGATGCTCATACACTGAAGTCGGTGCGGTATGACAAGACTCAGATTTCGTGTTGGTTGAGCGCTCTAGTTTCGAGTTCGTTAGTTATGTAATCAAAATTGATGATAAAGAGCAATCCGGTTCGTGCTTTATTGGAGGAAACAGCTGACTTGTTTCTTTTTTTTCTGCGTTTTTTCCAAGAGATTAAACGTGGGAAGATGGAGTGGGCTGAATGGATTAATCAGTGTTTTTATATCGGAAATCGAACACTGCTCTTGGTCATAACAACCGGCTTTATCATGGGATTGGTGATTACCATTCAGTCGCATCCATCCATGGCGGCATTCGGGGCAGAATCATGGTTGCCTTCGGTAGTATCGGTTTCATTGGTGAGGGAAATTGTGCCGGTAATCACGGCGCTTATTTGTGCCGGTAAAATCGGATCGGGTATCGGAGCTGAAATTGGATCCATGAAGGTCACCGAACAAATCGATGCGATGGAAGTAAGCGGTACCAATCCGTATAATTATCTCGTCGTCACTCGGGTGCTTGCTGCAATGTTCATGGTTCCTCTGCTTGTTGTTTTCGGTGATGCCATTGCGCTTTACGGTGCATTTCTGGGAGTCAATATGAAGCAGTCGGTGACCTTTAGTCTTTACACCCATCAAATTTTCATGAAGCTGACCTACAGCGATGTCATTCCATCCATTTTGAAATCATTTTTTTTCGGATTTGCGATTGGAATAATTGGATGCTTCAAGGGGTTTGCAACACGCAACGGCACTCAGGGTGTTGGCGCAGCTGCTAATTCGGCCGTGGTTATGGCCACCTTTGTTGTCTTCATCATAGATCTTGTTGCGGCGCAATTGTCGGATATATTCAGTATCACATGAGCAGGAGCGAGGAAAATCAACAGGACGTGGTCATTCAAGTCACGGAGCTCTGCAAGTCTTTTGGGGATTTGCACGTACTACGTGATTTCACAATGGATTTGCGTGCAGGCGAGAATGTTGTGGTGCTTGGACGTTCCGGTTCAGGGAAGTCGGTTTTGATTAAGTGCATTATTGGGTTGTTAAAGGCCGACAGTGGAAGTATTCGCGTTTTGGAAAAAGAAGTGTTGGAGTTGGATCAACATACGCTCGATGCGCTTCGTGTCGAAGTTGGATTTTTATTTCAAAGCAATGCGTTGTATGATTCCATGACGGTCAGGGAGAATCTAGAGTTTCCCTTACGAAGACACATGGCCGGTATTAGTGCAGAGAATCGTGACGAGCGTGTGCGCCAGGCTTTGGAAGATGTCGGGCTGGGACATACCGTTGATATGATGCCCGAGGAGTTATCCGGTGGTATGAAGAAGCGCATTGCTTTGGCGCGAGCGCTGATTCTTCAACCCAAGATTATTCTCTACGATGAGCCAACCACGGGATTGGATCCCATCACTGCGCGTGAAATTAATGAGCTGATTCTGCAAGTTCAGGATCGCTACCATACCGCATCTATAATTATTTCGCATGACATGCATTGCGTCAGGCAGACTGCTAATCGTGTCATTGTGCTGCATGAAGGTAGGGCGCATGCAGTTGGCACCTCAGCGGAATTATCGATTTCGTCCGACCCTGTAGTTAATTCCTTTTTTTCAGAAGTATGAAAAAGATCACATCACAACGCTTGCGTCTAGGTCTGTTTGTATTGTTGGGTACGGGAGTGCTCGTCATGGGCCTGTATTACGTTGGTCAGCAGCGCAATATTTTTCACAAAACAATCGAGGTGTGCGCTGATTTTGCTAATGTGGACGGATTGATGCCCGGTAACAATGTACGATTCAATGGCTATGATGTCGGTACTGTTTTGTCTTTGGCACCCGCCACTGCATCAACAATCCATGTTTCGTTTTCCATCGAGGAGGATTATGTTGAGCTTATTTCGATACAAAGCATTGCATCAATTGGCACCGATGGTTTGCTGGGGAACAAGCTGTTGAATATTGAACCGGGGGCTTCCTTCGAACGCGCAATCAAGGAGTTCGACTGTTTGCAGACGCGCGAATTAGTTGCCATGGATGCAGCGATGCGCACCTTGAATGAGACCAACAATAATCTTTTATTGCTTTCAAAAGACTTGTTGGGAGTAACCGAACGACTTTCCGAAGACAATGCATTTTGGCGATTTCTAGCCGACACGACCTTGTCGGATCAACTGAAACGCGCACTTGTTAAGGTGAGTGTTGTTTCTGAAAACACCGCCATTCTCAGTGGTGATTTGCGTGATATTGTTCAAGGAGTCCGAAGAGGAGAGGGTAGTTTGGGGGCATTGGTCACAGACACATCACTTTATCATGGGCTGAAGCAAACGGTGGTG
>CANHYZ010000232.1 GCA_947464885.1 Flavobacteriales bacterium | reverse complement strand
TCACCATCCTTGTCCCAATGCGATGCGAACTTCCGTGTCTTCATCGGTCAATTCACCACCAACGGTGATATGCAAGGCTCCATTAACATCCAATATGAAACGCCGGATGGTGTGGCGGATAATCAAGCCTTCAACGTGCCTATCCTAGGAATTCATCCTTGCTTAAATGACCCGATGGACAATACGGCAGACGTTACCTTGCCTTGTTTCAGCGATGAACTCGCTGCCCTTGAATTAAGTGCCGGAGGAAATGACTCTGTTTACTACTACATGTTCAATTCACTCAACGAACTCGTCGCTTCCGATAGCCTCACCAATGGTGGCTTCAATGTAACAGACCTTCCCGAAGAAGACTACATCATCTACATGCGTGACAAAGCAGGATGTCGCGATACGACCGATGTCATCAGCATCGTATTCCCACCTGCCTTCGAATTTGAAGCCGTTCTGGTGAGCGATGAAGAATGCTTTGGTGAATTGAATGGGACTATTGAACTGGTCTGCTCGGGAGGTACGGGAGCAATTGACATTGTTGACCAAGCCGGAAACGCGCGTTTATGTGGCGAAATCATTGACGGTTTGGCTTGCGAAACCTTCACGTTTACCGCATCCGATCAAAACAGCTGTTTCGTTGAGCAGACTGTAACCGTTGCATGTCCCGCAGAACTTGAATTCAATCCGACCATCACCGACATTCTGTGTAACGGCGATGATGACGGTGTTATCCAGGGAACTATCAACGGTGGCAGCGGACTGCTGACCATTGAATGGACCTACAACGGAGCCCCATATGAAGCCTCCGAACAAGAGGCACCGGTATTGGTGAGCCTTATCGGATTGGACGGCGGCGATTATACCGTGAATATTGTTGATACCAACCAATGCTTCATTCAAGGGTTCTATGCGATTGCAGAACCCGAAGCCATTTCCATTGACCTCACGGTAACTCCTGCAACATGCTTCAACTATTGTGACGGAGCAGTGGTGAGCAACTCAATAGGCGGAACAGGGGTTTTAACATTTACCGTTGAAGATAGTTTAGGCACTCCCACTTTGGAGGATGAGCTGTGCGCCGGAGAGCATGTTGTTTTCATCGAAGACGCCAATTTTTGTGTTGTCACCGATACAATTTCCGTTGAGCAACCCACCGATATCAGCTTCACTCCCGACACCACAGCAACAACGTGCTTCGGTCAATGCGATGGTATGATTGAACTGACCGAGGTAGATGGAAGCTTTGGAGGTTTCAACTACAGCGTCAATCCCAATACGGTCAATTGTGCAGGATCCTGCAACGGAAATAGCGCACAATTCACGGACATCTGTGCCGGCAACTATGTGGTCACGATTACAGACCAAAGCGGTTGTTTTAAAGATGTCAATTTCACGGTACAACAACCCGAGCCGGTTGAGTTTGAATTCACCGTCACCAATGTAACCTGTTACACCTTTGGCGATGGAACGGTCACCGTTGATGAAATCACGGGAGGAACCGAACCATTTCTCATATCCTTGAACGAAACAGAATTTCTCCCCTGGCCAGATAGTACAGGATACATGAACCTGGTACCCGGTGATTACATCTTGGAAGTGCGCGACTCCAACGATTGCGCCGCTACCGAAAACTTCACGGTCACAGAACCGGAATTGTTGACCATCACCTTGGATACTACGATTGCCTGTTCTTGCGGAGGTGTTTGCGACGGACTCCTTCAGTACATCCCACAAGGAGGTACACCCAATTATCAGTACTTGCTAACCCCCGGTAACATCCTTGGGCCGGGCTTCGGTGTGGTGAATGGTTTGTGTGCCGGTGACTATGAAATCTTCTTGATTGACGCGAATGAGTGTCAAGACTCAATCGAATTCACCATTACAGAACCCGACCCACTTACGATTGAAGTACTGCTCGATGCTCCTACCTGTACTGGTATGAATGATGGCTCCGCGGAAATTACCGTTGGTGGCGGAACAGGAGCACTTTCTTTCTATGTAGAACCCGATGATTACGAGCCGGAGGTGATTGACTCGGTTACGTTTGGATTATCTGAGCTCATTGAAGACACCCTGTACTTTGAACTTGCCGATGAGAATGGTTGCCGCATTTACGATACGCTGGGTATCGTTCCCGATATCATCACCGACATGATTCTCACGATGACACAGACACCGGAAACGTGTTGGAATGCACTCGACGGTACAGCAACTGTGGCCGTGCAAAACGGAAACCCGCCTTTATCGTACGAGTGGGACGACAACTTGCTTCAGACAACAGCCACGGCGATGGGACTCTCACCAAACGCTGAGTACATGGTGCGCGTAACCGATGACATCGGATGCAACCTCACCGCCTCCGTATTTGTCGAAGCCAACATCGGTTGTTTCTTCATAGCTACTGCGATTACTCCCAATGGCGACGGTGTAAACGACACCTGGGTGCTGGGAGGTTTCGAATACTACCCCGAATGCAAAGTGAATGTGTTCAATCTCTGGGGACAAACCGTATTCAGTTCAACGGGATACACGTCTCAGTGGGATGGACGTTTCAACGGTCAGTTGCTGCCGATAGGCGATTATTATTTCACCATCGATTACGCTGCCGATAAGGAAGTAATCATGGGCACAGTTACGGTTAAATATTAACACGACGCACGATGAAAAAACGAATCATTCTCTTCACGGTATTCGCTGCTTTGCTGTCTTCGAACATGCTTGCACAGCAGCTCGGGCGTCAAACGCAATTTGCGATCAATCCCTTTCTGGTGAATCCTGCCATTGCCGGTACCCAAAATCAGATTCCCATCTACCTCACCTACCGCAACCAATGGGCAGGCTTCAAAGGAGCTCCGGTGACGATGGTGGCCAGCGGCCATATGCAGGGACCGAGTAATTCCGGATTCGGCGCCATTCTTCGTCGCGATGATACAGGAGGAGCCATAACACGCACTAGCCTGGAAGCATCCGGGGCTTATCACCTCGACCTCAACAATTACGACGGGATTAGCTTCGGACTTGGACTTTCAGCCAACCAGTTCAATGTCGATAATTCCAAGCTTGTTGTTTTGGATGAATCTGACATCGCGCTCAATGGTATGCAAGCCGAGTCGACGATGAACATCGACGCCAACTTCGGTATGCTTGTTTTTGGCGAGGGCTACTACTTCGGATTCAGTTCGCCGAACCTGCTTCAAACCAAAATAAAGGTTACCGGAGTAAGCCCCGACGACAACCGCAATGCACGCCAATACCACGCTGTAGGTTCCTATACGTATGATGTCACAGAGGACTTTGATGTGCAAGGCAGCGGACTCATTCGCTTCACCAATATCACGCCGCCTCAAATTGACTTGAATGCTCGCGTGGGCTATAAGAAAATGGCGTGGAGCAGCATCAATGTTCGTCTGCGTGATGCCGTATCGCTTGCATTGGGTGGAACCTATGAAAATTTCGTGTTGGGTTATTCCATGGATATCACAACGACCAAAGCACGTGTGATGAGCCCTTGGACCCACGAAATCATCATGGGCTATGTGATTCCCGGTAAGCGCGGTAAATTCATAGCCGGCGCCGGCAGTTCGCGTAAATCCCTCAGTAAAAAACGGGTAATTAAGAAGTAAAAAACGAGTCTCGATGCGCATCTTTTTATCGACGTGCATGATGTTCATGGTGAATATCTGCACAGCACAAGTAGTTGGTCTTATCGCAGAGGAAGTGGAAAACGAAGGCCGCGTAGACGGGAAGACCTGGCGCATCTATGCAGAAATGACCGCCGTCGGTGATCAGGTATTTGTCGTTTTTGGTGATACGGCCCATCGCCTGAGCATTGAAAGCACAAAACCCTTCTTTCAATCTGCTGCCGGCGGACCGCTTTCCAAAGACAGCAATCGCAAAGTGGCCTCCGAAGATTTCAAGTTAAAATACGATTCATGGGTGACCATCGGCGCCGAGGATAACTACGAAAACAGCATGAATACCCTAAATATGGATTTTGCCGCGTTCGAAGAAAAGGGCGCCGCCATCAACAGTGGTAAAGAAGGTGCCTGGTTTTGCTTACCCACCGATAAACAAGGAGCATGTGGTGATAACAAACGTGTGCTACTCATGCAATTGACCACAAAGGGCAAAATTAGCGGCAAGCTTTCCATCATGGGCAAAACCAAAGATGGTGTGTCGTATACGAAGTACGATCAGACGTTTGAGTGCGGGAAGAAATAGGGGCGAAGGGCGAAGGGCGAAGGGCGAAGGGCGAAGGGCGAAGGATGAGGGAAAAAGGCCTGACTTGGTATATCCAAGTCAGGCCTTTTTTTTAGTGTGAAATTTTGGTTTTAAGAAGTTAACTTGACCATCCCTTTTCCATTGAACCCCTCACCCCTCACCCCTCACCCCTCACCCCTTGCTGTCTCATGAAATAGGTTG
>CANHYZ010000231.1 GCA_947464885.1 Flavobacteriales bacterium | reverse complement strand
TGTGGGGGCTCACCGCTCTTGCTGTGCCAATCTTGGTGCACTTATTCAATTTCAGGAAGTTCAAAAAGGTGATGTTTTCCAACGTGAATTTCCTGAAGGAAATCAAGCTGGAAACGCAGAGCAAAAGCAAGTTAAAGCATTTGCTGATTCTGCTCACGCGCATGCTCGCGCTCACCGCGATTGTATTCGCCTTTGCACAACCCTATTTGCCCCAGCCGGGCATGACGGCCAAACCCGGTGGCAACGCTGTTTCTATCTACATCGACAATTCCTTCAGTATGCAGGGAGCGGGCCGCGATGGCAGACTGCTGGAGTTAGCCAAAAACAAGGCACTCGAAATCGTAGAGGCTTTCGCACCATCCGATAAGTTTCAACTGCTCACTGCTGATTTTGAAGGCCGTCATCAACGATTGGTCAGTAAAGAGGAAATGACCGATTTAATTCAGGAGGTCGATATCTCTCCCGTAACACGGACCATGAGTGAGGTTGCCGCCCGTCAGCGTGATGCTTTGTTGACGTCAGGTCTCGACAATAAGCGCTCGTTTCTCTTGACCGATCTTCAACTGACGGTCACCGATCCGGAGGCCATCACCAATGACACTTCAGTTCGATTCACCGTTGTACCTGAAATTCCGGAAGTACAGCGCAATGTCTTCATTGATTCCGTTTGGTTTGAGACGCCGGTACGGCAGTTGAACCAGCCGGAAATCTTGCACGCGCGCATCGTCAACACCGGAAATGAATCGATTGATAACCTGCCCATTCAGCTGATGATCAATGGCACTCAAAAGAGCGTTGCCACGGCTATTGTTCCGGCGTTGGGTAAAACAGAAACATCCATTACCTACACGAATACAGAGAGTGGATTCAAGCAGTGTTCGTTGGTTCTTGACGATGCTTCCATTACCAAAGACGATGCATTCTATTTCAGTTATGCCGTTGCGCCGCAGATACGTGTGTTGGAGGTCAAGGGAGCTGACGTGAGCGAAGGCGCTGTTCAGGCGGTTTTCAGTGATGATCCTTTCTATGCTTTCAGTTCTATGAATGAAGGCACGATTGATTTTTCGCAATTTGGAAAGCAAGAGTTCATTGTCTTGAATCAGTTGCGAAACGTTTCGAGCGGACTATCTGCAGAGTTGGATAAATTCATCAAGGCCGGTGGAAGTATTCTAATCATTCCCGGTAAGGAAATTATCCTCAACGATTACGACGCGCTGCTTACGTCATGGAAACTTGGGCATTTGCAAGGCAAGCAATCCGCTGAGAATCGCGTGACGGACGTCAACTATGAGCATTACATTTTCAAGGAAGCCTTTCGCAAATCCGACGGCAATGTGGATTTACCGCAATCGATGGCGCACTACGTGCTGAATCTTTCGGCAGAAACCACTGCCGAGCCCATGATGCGTTTTCAGGACGGTTCGCCGTTCATGGTTTCCGGTAAAGTGGAACTTGGCCGCGCCTATTTCGTGAGTGTATCGCTCAACACCGAGGAAAGTAATTTCATTCGTCATGCCTTCTTCCCGGCAGCGCTCATACGCATAGCGGAATACAGCCAACCGACACAGCCGTTGGCCTACACCCTGGGCGCAGATGAGACCATCACCTTGCGCAATGCAACAGCTCAGGGCGATCAAACTTACCACTTGCGCAACATTGTAACGCAGTCTGAGATCATTCCTGAACATCGTTTTGTAGCCGGCCAAGTAGAACTATTTGTGCACGACATGCAAGATGCAGGCAACTATAGTTTGGAGTGGGGCGCAGATCCTGTGAGTCCGCTGGCCTTCAACTACAATCGCGCTGAGTCTTACAATGCAGTGATGCCTGTTGACGATTTTTCAGCCAAACTCAGCGAGTTGAACCTCGCCAACTGGTCAGTCCTTTCAGGAGATACCGAGGCTGTTGCCGCCGAAGCAACACAGCTTGAAGAAGGCACCAAATACTGGCTGTCGCTCATTATCTGGGCCTTAATCTTCTTGGCCATTGAAGTGCTGTTGATTAAGTTCTGGCGTTAAAGCTTCGTATCGAATTAGCCTATCTTCGCGCCTGAAAAATCAGTAAGGTATGATGCAAATCCCGATGGTCGATTTAAAGACCCAGTATCACCATGTGAAGCAAGAGATTGACCGCGCCATTTTGGATGTCGTTGAAAACACGGCGTTCATCAATGGACCGGCAGTGAAGGAATTTCAATCCGCACTTGAGCAGTACATGGGCGTAAAGCACGTGATTCCATGTGCCAATGGCACCGATGCGCTTCAAATTGCGATGATGGCGCTGGATCTCAAACCGGGAGATGAGGTGATCACGACTTCGTTCACGTTCGTTGCAACGGTTGAAGTGATTGCTCTTCTGCAACTGACACCCGTTCTGGTTGATGCTTTACCGGGAACCTACAACATTGATCCGGTTGCTTTGGAAAAGGCCATTACGCCGAAGACCAAGGCCATCGTACCTGTTCACCTCTTCGGACAATGCGCCGATATGGAAAGCATCATGCAAATAGCCAATAAGCACAATTTGGCTGTGATCGAAGATAACTGTCAGGCAGTCGGTGCGCATTATACCATGAATGATGGCTCACGTCACCAAGCCGGTACTATGGGTCATGTTGGCACCACCAGTTTTTTCCCTTCTAAAAACTTAGGTTGCTATGGCGATGGCGGTGCGATGTTCACCAACGACGATGCCTTGGCCGAGAAGCTTCGCATGATTGCCAATCATGGTATGAAGGTGCGTTATTACCACGACAGTATTGGCGTAAACTCTCGCCTCGACACGATACAAGCGGCGGTGCTCAACATCAAATTGAAACACCTCGACACGTATATTGCCAATCGTCAGCATGCAGCGGCTTACTATGACAAAGCCTTTGCAAATCATCCCAAGTTGACCATTCCTGCTCGCGACCCCAAGAGTACTCACGTGTTTCATCAATACACTTTGGTGCTTAATGGTGTTGATCGCAAGGAACTCCAAGCGAAACTTCAAGAGAAAGGCATTGCCTCTATGGTATACTATCCTGTGCCCATGCACATGCAGAAGGCTTATATGGATGCGCGCTACAAAGAGGGAGACTTCCCCGTCACCGAAGAACTTTCACACAATGTGATTTCACTTCCGATGCACACTGAGCTCACCGAAGAGCAGTTGGCGTATGTGGTGGACGGTGTGCTGGAAGCAGTAGCTAATGACTAATGACGAGTGACGAGTGACGAATGCTGCAAAAGTGAGTCTTGCGCCGCATTCGTCACTCGTCATTTGTCACTTGTCACTAATACTTGATCCACTTCCAAAGCTCCTTATACGACGGCTTTTTGCCATACATGAGGATACCGACGCGGTAGATTTTGGCAGCGAGCCAGACGAAGCCGAAAATGGTAGCAACCAGTATAGCAATCGACAGCAGCTTTAATCCAATAGACACACCGATAGCTGTTTTGACCATCATCACAATGGGTGACGTCAGCGGAACCAGCGCGAAGATGTGGCCAATATTACTCTCCGGATTTTCAATCATCATGGTGGAGACGATATAACCGAAGATGAGCGGCAGCGTAACCGGCATCATGAATTGCTGCGTATCTGTTTCGTTGTCGACACTTGCGCCAATGGCCGCGAAAAGTGAACCGTAGAGCAGATAACCGCAGATAAAGAAAATCAAAAACGACACGACGACATCCGTCCAGGGAACTTCCTGCATGACCGCGAGGAGTTGATTTTGCATTTCCTCGGGGTCCGGGCCTTCATTCATATTCGGCGCTTCGATAACGCCTCCGGATTGAATCATGGCCATTTGTTCTTTCTGACGTTCGAGCAGTTTACCCTGGATGGTTGTCATACCGACAACGGCAATTGCGGAGGTTAGTCCCACCCAGATGAGGAATTGCGTGAGACCCACCAGTCCGATACCGATGATTTTTCCCATCATCAATTGGAAGGGCTTCACGCTGGAGATGATAACCTCCACGATGCGGTTGGTCTTCTCCTCCATTACGCCGCGCATCACCTGTACGCCGTAGAAGAAAATGAAGAAGTAGATGATCAGCGCAAAGCCGAATCCGACCATGGCGCGTGAAGACGTGAGGTCTTCCTTTCCACCGGCGCTTGGTTTAATGACGTTGATATCGACCGACTGTCGGATGCTCTTGTAGGTCTCAATGGGAATAGCGTTCTGTTTGGCGCGATAGAGTTCGAGTGCATCTTCCACATCGCGTGCTATCTTATTTTGAACGGAAAGACTTGGTGTTTTTTCGGCAAACAATTCCACCTTACCATCGGTGTAAGAGATGGCCGACAATTGAACAACGCCGGTGTAAATACCTGTGCTGAGTTCGGCATCCGGATCTACTGTTCCTTTTCTAAAATCAAACGACAGACGAGCACTGTTGCGGAAGCGCGGGCGATCTACGCCGGCCTGCTCGAAGGCGATGACTTCATCGTC
>CANHYZ010000230.1 GCA_947464885.1 Flavobacteriales bacterium | reverse complement strand
TGAACATGGATTTCGCGGCGATGCTGGCGCAGGAGAGCACATTGGCGATGGAAAAGACGCTAAAACCGGGCTTCCGCTCATCTCGCTCTATGGCAAAAACAAAAAACCAAGCCCGGAAATGCTCGATAATGTCGATGTGATCGTATTCGACATTCAGGATGTAGGAGCTCGCTTCTACACCTACATCTCAACGATGCATTATGTGATGGAAGCCGCAGCAGAGAAAGGTATCGACATTATAATTCTCGACCGTCCCAATCCGAACGGACATTACATCGATGGTCCCGTGCTTGATATAAAATTCAAATCCTTTGTCGGCATGCATCCCATTCCCATGGTGCATGGATTGACTGTGGGGGAATTGGCACAGATGATTGTGGGTGAACACTGGATAGACGCCTTCGCTGGAAAAGAACGCCTGCTCCGCATCATACCATGCAAGCATTACGACCACACGATCCGCTATCAGCTACCCATCCGACCTTCACCGAATTTGGCCACTGAGCGCGCCATTTACCTCTATCCCTCCTTGTGTTGGTTTGAGGGAACCATTGTTAGTGTGGGGCGAGGAACCGCCCTTCCCTTTGAGGTTATAGGCTTCCCCGGCAATACGGTTGGCGACTATCATTTTACCCCAAACGATATTCCGCACGTTTCCATGGATCCTCCACACAAGGGAAAAGACTGTGTCGGAATTGACCTGTCCCAATTACCCGTTGAAGAGCTGGCCAATGCACGTGTCGTTCGACTCGACTGGTTGGTTGATTTGCACAAAGCGTATAGCGGAGAAAAACCGTTTTTCCAGTCACCTGATTTTTTTGACAAACTCTGCGGTACCGATCGCGTGAGGCTGATGCTGCAAGCGGGAGCATCCGCTGAAGCTATCCGCCAAAGCTGGGCACAGGAATTAGAGAGCTACGCAACTATGCGGAAGAAGTACTTGTTGTACGCTGATTTCGGGAAATAAAAAAAGGTCCTCGTGGAGGACCTTTTGTGGGAGCAACAGGGTTCGAACCTGTGACCCTCTGCTTGTAAGGCAGATGCTCTGAACCAGCTGAGCTATGCTCCCATTTGTTTCAAACGGGGCGCAAATATACAGCTAGGTCACGAATAGGCAAATTTTTTTTTGAATTCGCCTCCATTTTCTGCCGGAAAGCCGATTAATTTGCTGAATTCAAGCGGGTATGCTACCATGAAAAAAGGGAAAGACATTCAAATTCGCGATCACGTCATGGTGCTCCATCCGCTCAAAGCATTGTGGTGGCCGGCGGAAGACACCCTGATTTGCTCCGACGTGCACATTGGTAAGGGCAGTCATTTTCGAAATGCCGGAATACCCGTTCCGAAACTGGTCAACGCGGCCAATCTCTGGAATCTCGTTGAACTGCTGGAACATTACACACCATCCAAGCTCATTTTCCTTGGCGATTTATTTCACAGCGGAAAAAACAGGGAATGGGAGGATTTAACCGATTGCCTGGCACGCTTTCCCGATGTTCGGTGCATACTGGTTCTGGGCAATCACGAATTCCTGGACCTTGAGCACTACGAAAATCGGGGATTTCACATTGAGGCAACGCTGCAGGTTCAGGATATTCTCTTCACCCACGAGCCGAATTCAATCGCAGAAGAAAACACGTTCAATATTTGTGGACACTTGCACCCGGCCATTCGATTGAGTGGCAGGGCCAAACTCAGCATGAGAATTCCATGCTTCTGGCAAACCTCACAGAGGGCCGTCATGCCCGCCTTCGGAGAGTTCACGGGGACTTCTACAATTAAGCCTTCAAAAGAAGATACGTTGTACGGCTTTTTGGACAATCAGGTTGTTCAGCTCAATTGATTAGAAGCTCACTTCCTTTACAAGTTTTCCGTGCTTCCAATGTTCCTCCTTCACCTTCTTACCTAATTCGGAATATTGGGTGGTAATCCCATTCTCCTTACCGTTGGCATACGTTTCTTGCGTCTTGAGTGTGCCATTGGGGTAATAAAACATCCAGGTTCCGTTCTCGACATTGTGCTTGTATCGGCCGGACCATTGGAGCTTGCCTGAAGGAAAAAACACTTCTTCTTTGAGGAGATCACCGGTTTCCTTGTCGAAATAGAGTACGACATGTTCTTTACCATTATCGTGCTTGCGCATCACTCTGCGTTCTGTTGGAATATCCTGCATAGCCAACAATGGCAAAAGCAGGATGACTATCCACTTCTTCATCCGGTTCAAAATCATGGTTGCACTAATACGGGAATCAACTGAATTGGTTTCGATTACGGTGCGACAGTAACGGTGAAGGTACCCGAACAATTGATATCACCCGGCACGGGCTCACCATCCTCAAGCTGGTTCAACGTCAATAAAAAGCTGACCGTTTCTGTTCCTCCGGCGCTAGGCGCTGCGCCCACTTGAAGCACGGCATTCACCGGCACATACTGACGCAGCGTATCGGTTGGATCATTTGGATTCAATTCATCCACCCATGCTTGAAACTGATTGATACCGGTTTGTGCATCAATGGAAAACTCTCCGCCGTTACCGATGTCGTCGACCTCAAACCAGGCACTAAGACCATGGGTAGCAACTTCACCTTCCAACGACACATCCGCTGTGATGTAATATCGGCGAGACTTCGCGTTGGTTGAATCCGTCAGGATATACGTCGTTCCAAGCAACTCATAATCTTCACCTTGCCAGATAACGTTCCCGCATTGACAAGCGAATGGAGCCGGCACATAGTCGGGAGTTTTCTTGCAGGAAACAAACGCAACCGTGATTAAGGCCACGACGAAAGAGAACGATAAAATACGCATACGGAGTGATTTGAGTGCCGAATTTACACTGAAATACCAAACCTTTAACGCCTAGGCTGATTGGCTTTCATTCAGTCCGGTGTTCAAAAAATGCAACAGGTTATTGAGATACACCAGCAAGCGCTCTGCTCCGTGTATCGCTTTTTCCACTTGCTTATCCTGAGCTGCAATTTCCGCTGCATGAGACAATTGATAACCTTGTGTGAAGCGTAAGCTTGACATGGATCCGGCCTGATAATGGGCGCGTTCTTCAATTAGCTTCATATCGCGTTCATCAATTGCCTGACGAATCAAATGAATTTCATGCGGTAAACGCTGCTTGAAAATACCGACAATCTTATCGGCGTAGGTCTTCGAAATATTTCGTTCCAAATCTCCAATGACCGTTTTGAAATCATCAGACACCTCAAAATCGCGAGGCTGAGCAGCCTTGAGGTGTTTCGCCAACGTATTCACCAATATTTCCTCTGTATAGGGCTTTGAAATGTAGTCATTCATTCCGGCATCCTTACACTTTTTCCGCTCACTGGCCATGGCGTGAGCCGAACATGCTATGATGGGTGTAGTAATTCCCATTTCTTGCCGCAAGAGCACCGTTGTTGCTAGACCATCCATGATGGGCATTTGAATATCCATCAAAATCGCATCATACGACTTAGACTTCAGCATCGTCAGGGCAATGTTTCCATTAGCGGCCACGTCAACCGTTGCGTGATGCTTGGTCAAATAGGTTTCTGCCAAAATCTGATTGTGTTCGTTATCCTCAACCAGCAATATATTCATCCCCTCCAAACGTGCGGTTTCCAATACGCGCTGGCCTTCTTCCAACCGCTTCAAATCCTCCGAGGTAGCAATTGGATAATCCAGTGTGAAGGTGAATGAAGAACCCACTCCCCACTCACTCTTGACGTCCAACTTACCGTGATGCAGATCAACTAATGACTGAACGATATTCAGCCCTAACCCTGTACCGCCATAGACACGTGTTGTATAGCTTTCGGCTTGTGTAAACCGTTCAAAAATCAAATCAAGCTTATCCTTGCGAATTCCAATACCGGTATCCTTTACCTCAAACTGAATACTCACCAAATCTTCCAATTGTTTGGCATCGGTTACGCGCAACTCGACGCTACCCTTCTCTGTGAATTTAATCGCATTCGAAACCAGATTTATCAAAATTTGCGACAGTCGGGTTTCATCACCAATCAATACATTCGGGATCTCCGCATCATAACTGAGTATAAGTTTTATCCCCTTCGACTTTGCTTTGGCGATGTGCATATGTACAACCTGACGCACCACCTTTTCCACTTCGAATGGCTCATGCTCCAAATCAAGTTTACCACTTTCGAGCTTGGAAATATCAAGTATGTCATTAATCAGAACACTCAGCGTTTTCGACGCATTCTCTATAAAATCAACATTTCTTCGCTGTTCCTCCGACAACTGTGTTTGGCTCAAAATATCATTGAACCCGATAATCGCATTAAGCGGTGTTCGAATCTCGTGACTCATGTTGGCCAGGAACGTATCCTTTGCTCGCGACTTTTCGGCTTCGATTTGTGTCTCGATGAGATTCTGCTCCAAAGCCCTTCGCTCCGTAACGTCTTTGGCAGAGGCATAAATCAATTGAGACTCCGCATCGAAAGTGGCGGTCCAAT
>CANHYZ010000229.1 GCA_947464885.1 Flavobacteriales bacterium | reverse complement strand
CTGAATCGCATTCTGGTGAGTGTGCGCAACGCCAGCAATCAGCAAGCGCTTCAGAAAGAAACGAAAACGCTTCGCAAAAAAATCAATAAGTCAGCGGGCAGCAGCATTGTCGGAGAAAGCAACGCCATCATGGAAATCAAAAAAATGATTGACACGGTGGCTCCGACGGAAGCGCGTGTATTAATCACCGGTGGCAATGGATCAGGAAAAGAACTTGTTGCACGCCAGCTTCACGAAAAAAGCGAACGCGCACAAGGCCCCTTTATTGAAGTGAACTGTGCTGCAATACCGACCGAGCTCATCGAAAGCGAACTCTTCGGTCACGAAAAGGGATCCTTCACATCGGCCATCAAAACACGCCAGGGAAAGTTCGAGCTCGCCGATAATGGAACACTCTTTCTGGATGAAATCGGCGACATGTCGATGGCTGCTCAAGCCAAAGTCCTGCGAGCCCTGCAAGAAAGCAAGATTACCCGTGTTGGAGGTGACAAAGACTTCAAAGTGAACGTACGCGTTTTCGCCGCCACCAATAAAGATTTACGCAAAGAAATCGAGGCCGGTAATTTCCGGGAAGACCTCTTTCACCGACTGTCGGTAATCGTCATGCGTGTGCCATCCTTGAGCGAGCGAAAAGAGGACATTCCCATGCTTGCCGAACATTTCCTCAACCTCATTGCCGAAGAATACGGCCAGCCCAAAAAGGATATCACAACATCCGCCCTCAAGGCACTGCAAGAGTTGAAGTGGACAGGCAACGTGCGCGAGTTCCGCAACGTGATGGAGCGCCTCGTTATTCTTTCGGGAAAAACCATCGACGATAAGATGGTGAAGGCCTATGCGATTCCGAATTTCGGTTAACATTTATCCCCACTTCGTTTAGCACTTGTTCATATTCCGCAGCGATTTCTTGCGGCGCGTCGAATTACTTTCGCGAGGTGAACAATTCAACCGACTTTCTAACAGAACTTAACGATGCGCAGCGCGCGGCAGCGGCGCACGTCAACGGACCTCTGATGGTTATCGCTGGCGCCGGATCCGGAAAAACCCGCGTACTTACTTACCGTATTGCCAACCTCATTCATCAGGGGGTGGATCCGTTTCAAATTCTTGCGCTCACCTTTACCAACAAGGCGGCCCGTGAGATGAAAGAACGTATCGGCAAACTCGTTGGTGCGTTCGAAGCGCGCAACATCTGGATGGGCACCTTCCACTCCGTTTTTGCACGCATCCTGCGCATCGAAAGTGAACGCATCAGTTATCCGCGAAACTTCTCGATCTACGATACCGCAGATTCCAAAAACCTCATCAAGGACATCATTAAGGAAATGGGTCTTGATGATAAAATCTATAAGCCATCACTGGTATATAACCGCATTTCATCCAGCAAGAACAACCTGATTTCCGCGGCAGACTATGCTCGCGACGCGCAAATCCAAGCCGATGACCAAACTTCAGGTAAACCGAAGATGGGCGAAATCTATATCGCATACAACCTGAGACTGTTTAAAGCAGGAGCGATGGACTTCGATGATTTGCTGTTCAAGACGAATGAACTGCTTCGCGATTTTCCGGATGTCCTGCACAAGTATCAGCACAAGTTTCAATATATCCTGGTGGATGAGTATCAGGATACCAACTTCTCACAGTACCTCATCATCAAGCAGCTCGGTGCAGCATTTGAAAACGTGTGTGTAGTGGGTGACGATGCACAGAGTATTTACGCATTCCGTGGCGCGAACATTCAGAACATTCTCAACTTTCAAAACGACTATCCCGAATACAGCCTCTATAAACTGGAGCAGAATTACCGCAGCACAAAAACCATTGTGGAAGCGGCCAATTCCATCATCTCCAAAAACAAGGAGCAGATTAAGAAATCCGTTTGGACGGCCAACGATCAAGGTTCACTCATCAAGGTGCATCGCGCCATGACCGACAATGACGAAGGTAATTTCGTCGCCAACCAGATCTTCAGTATTCGCAGCGAAGACGGCGCCGATGCTTCCCAATTCGCCATTCTGTATCGCACCAACGCGCAAAGCCGTTCGTTCGAAGAAGCCTTGCGCAAATTGAATATTCCTTATAAAATCTACGGTGGACAAAGCTTCTATCAGCGCAAGGAAATCAAGGATCTCATCGCTTATTTCCGTCTGACCTGCAATCCCAACGACGAAGAATCCCTTAAGCGCATCATCAACTATCCGCGCAGAGGAATTGGTGACACCACCATCAACAAACTTATCGTGGGAGCTTCCGAACGCAACATCAGCATTTGGGAGATGATTGGCCGCTCACATGAAGTTGGCCTCAGTGGCGCAACCATGCACAAGGTGAATGAATTCGTGCTGCTGATCCGGAGTTTTGCGGTTAGCCTCGACACCAAGAATGCCTACGACCTGGGACACCAAATCGCCTCAGAGTCGGGCTTGCTCAAGGAACTTTACAGCGACAAAACACCCGAAGGACTTGCGCGCTACGAAAACATCCAGGAGTTGCTCAACGGTATGAAAGAATTCAGTGATCGCGAAGACCCTGAATTCCCCGATCGCATCCATGCCTTGGGAGATTTCCTGATTGACATCGCACTGCTCACCGATGCCGACAATGAAAAAGACGACGATCAGGGTAAAGTATCTATGATGACCATCCACGCCGCGAAAGGTCTTGAATTCCCTTACGTCAATATCGTTGGTTTGGAGGAACAACTCTTCCCATCGCAAATGAGTATGAACTCGCGCGAAGAACTCGAAGAAGAGCGACGACTGTTTTACGTGGCCATGACACGCGCTGAGAAGAAAGCGACGTTGAGTTACGCGCTCACGCGCTACCGCTGGGGACAACTGCAATACTGCGAACCATCGCGATTCATTGAAGAAATTGACGAGCAATATTTAGAAATGCCTGCGCCCGAGCGCGCTCCGGTATCCACTCCGAAAAGCATCGACTTCAAGGCAGAACGCGGAAACTTCTTCAACAAAGGAAGCTTCGGCAACAAGCCTCAAGCTCCGAAAACACAGGCACCGCCTGAGCCCGTTACTCCCGTAGCGCCTCCGCCGGGATTCAAACGCGTTACATCCACCAACACGCAGACGGCAATTCCCATGGAAGGAACTCATGCGACTGCACATGAAATTCAAGTTGGCGTTGATGTGGTACACGATAAATTCGGCAAAGGAAAAGTGGTGGCGCTGGAAGGAGAAGATGCCGATATGAAAGCCACAATTTTCTTCCCATCTGCCGGACAAAAGCAATTGTTGCTCAAATTCGCTAAACTAAAATTAGCCTGAAGCGCCCATGTCATTCTTTAGAACATTACAATCCCTGCGCATCCACAACCGAAAAGGCGTGGCCGTTTTGATTGACCCCGACAAGGTGCATGATGAAAGCCGAATGAAGGCCATGGCGGAATTACTCCGTCACACCGAAGTGACCGCAGTGCTCATCGGTGGTAGTCTGCTCACACAGGATCACTTTAATCAATGCCTAAAGCTGGCTAAAAAGCACCTTGAACTTCCGCTGGTCTTGTTTCCGGGAAGTCCCGACCAAGTCAGCGATCATGCGGATGCCATTTTGCTGCTCTCACTCATCTCCGGTCGCAATGCAGAATTGCTCATCGGTCATCACGTCAGTGCAGCGCCCAAGCTGAGTAAATCATCGCTGGAAATCATCAGCACCGGTTATATGCTCGTCGATTGCGGAAACAACACCACAGCGACGTATGTCAGCCAAACATTTCCTATCCCCCATCACAAACCGGAAATCGCCGCTGTGACGGCAATGGCCGGAGAAATGATCGGCATGAAATGCATGTATCTCGACGGTGGCAGCGGAGCACAAATGCCCATTTCACCAGAAATGATTCGTGCTGTGCGTAATGCTGTTGCAACGCCCATTATCACCGGTGGCGGTATTCGTCATGAAGACCAAGCCCGCGAAGCGTTTGCCGCCGGTGCAGATATGGTCGTCATCGGAACAGCCGTAGAAGAAAATCCTGACCTGCTCTTTTCCATCACCAATGCGTCAACCTATGTCGGTTGAGTAATTTGATTGCACCATGATTCGCCGCCCATTCAACCTCAAACAATGGATCACCGACAACCGTAACTTGCTAAAGCCACCGGTAGGAAACAAAAACCTCTATCATGAGTCAGGCGACTATGTGGTGATGATTGTCGGCGGGCCCAATGCGCGCAAGGACTATCACCTCAACGAAACAGAAGAACTCTTCTACCAACTTGAAGGAGATATTGTTGTTGGTGTGCAAGAAGATGGAAAAGCGGTCGATATTCACGTTAAAGAAGGCGAAATGTTCCTTCTCCCCGCCAACGTTCCGCATCAACCTCGCCGAGGTGAAAACACCGTAGGCCTTGTCATCGAATGTAAGCGTGCCGATCGCAACATGCTCGACGGCCTTCAGTGGTATTGCGAAAAATGCAATACCCTCCTGCACGAATACCGCTTCGTGTTGAACAATATCGAAACAGACTT
>CANHYZ010000228.1 GCA_947464885.1 Flavobacteriales bacterium | reverse complement strand
ATCCACGCATCATCAGCTACAATCAACTCCTGGAAGTTTTCTTCGGAACACACGACCCGACAACCCTCAACCGACAAGGCGGCGATGTGGGAACACAGTACCGCTCTTCTATCATGTATCACAATGATGCTCAAAAGGCCTCAGCAGAACTGGCCGTTCAAGCGGCAAATGCCAGCGGCAATTGGCCCGACCCTATCGTAACGGAAGTCGTACCTATCGATACCTTTTACCTTGCCGAAGACTACCATTTGGACTATTTCAACCTGCACGGTGAGCAGCCATACTGCCAAATGGTGGTGCGTCCTAAGGTGGAAAAATTCAAAAAGACCTTCTCCGAATACCTTAAAAAGTAGATTACTTCATAACCCTGTTGGGGCGAATGATAATCTCACTAATCACACTGCCCGCCGGTGATTCAATCGCATGTACAATTTGAGCTGCGATCATCTCCGGACGTAGACCAGCAGCGAAGTAGTCCTTGTATTGTTCCAGCATCTGAGCATTGCTCGTGCTATTGATGAACGGAGTATCCACTGAGCCCGGACTAATCGTCGTCACCCGCAACTTGTCCGGCAATTCAATGCGCAAACTGTCGCTGATGGCAATCAACGCATGTTTCGTTGCACAATAAACCCCTGAGTTGGGAAACACCTGATGCGAGGCCAAAGACCCCAAGTTGATGACATGGCCCCGGGCTTCAATGAGCGAAGGCAAGGCAACATGAATACAATTGAGCACGCCCTTGATATTGACATCCACCATCGTATGCCACTCTTCGATTTTGCCGCCTACCAAGGTGTCGAAATAACCTAGTCCGGCGTTGTTGACCAACACATCAATGGAACCATGTTTCGCCAAAAAGTCCTCGATGGCTGCTTTAACCTGAACGTAATCGGTAACATCGCATGGAATGGCCTGGGCATTTGAGCCAAGTTCACCAGCCAAGTGCTGCAATTTCTCCGCTGAGCGCGCTATCAATCCTACTCGGTAACCCTTTGCACACAACATACGCGCGGTGACCTCTCCTATTCCGGAACTCGCTCCGGTGATGATGATGTTTTTCATGCGGCAAAGATAGGGGGAGGGATTAGAGATGACGGATGACGGATTACAGATGACGGCTGAATCCGTAATCTGTAATCCGTCATCTGTAATCAAAAAAAACCGGGCCCCATTCGGAGTCCGGTCTTGTTTATCAGTTTAAGCGCGACGGGTCACATCACAACCCGCGGTATCGTTGTTCAATTGAGGCAGTGATAGAATGTGGGGTAACCCCAATCATTCTCGCTCAGCTGAATAGCTTCAAAACGTTTGATGTTAATGCGAATCTTGCATCGACGATCGTTATAGGATGGTTTATCTTTCATAGGTGAAGAAAATAAAGTTAGGTCAAGCAGTTGAACGTGACCGCTCCTATGAAGGTTACAATCCTGAGAAATAAAATCGAAGAAACCCTTTACAATCAATGTGAAGAAAACACATCAGCAGCTAGGCGAAGTGCTCCCGTGAAGGCCTCCTGATCGAGCGATTGCTCGTAGCCTAAATGCCGAAGATGGTCAACCATCAATTCCGTAGGCATATTGCCCGTGAGTTTATCGGTAGCCATCGGACAACCGCCAAATCCCTTGATCGCGCCATCGAACCGACGGCAACCGGCCTGCAAGGCTGCATCCATTTTTGAAATCACATCTGAAGGAACACTATGCAGATGTGCCCCGAATTCTACCTCGGGAAGCTCTCGAATTACAATGTTAAATAAACTTCCAATCGTGTCCGGCGTTGCAACGCCCACTGTATCACTCAAGGCGATCAACTTAACATCAAACTCCCGGTATAGCCTGCTGCTCCAGGATGCCGCTAGTTCCGGACTCCAGGGATCTCCGTATGGATTGCCAAATCCCATGGAGATATATACAACCAACTCCTTCTTATGCTTTGCGCTCAACTCAGCAATTTCACCCACACGCACCAACGACTCCTCGATACTGGCATTCGTGTTACGCTGCTGGAAAGTCTCTGAAATAGAAAATGGATAACCGAGGTATTGAATTTCGTCAAACATGCAAGCATCTTCTCCACCACGCGTATTGGCAATAATGGCAAGTAACTTTGAGCGAGCACCGGTGAAGTCAAGCTTACGCAGTACCTCTGCCGTATCGCGCATTTGAGGAATGGCCTTGGGTGAAACAAAGCTTCCGAAATCAAGCGTATCAAATCCTACACGTAATAAATGATTGAGGTAATTCACCTTGACCTCCGTCGGAATCCACTCTGCAATGCCCTGCATGGCATCCCGCGGAC
Source organism: Flavobacteriales bacterium (assembly GCA_947464885.1). Classification (GTDB taxonomy): domain Bacteria; phylum Bacteroidota; class Bacteroidia; order Flavobacteriales_D; family Sanyastnellaceae; genus JAIBBG01. Next base: position 2,229 of record CANHYZ010000228.1, on the reverse strand, counting down.
ATTCGACAAGCTTGACGTTTTCCATGGGTCAAAAGTAATACTTAGCTGTGATTACGGATGACTGATTACAGATGACAGATTAATCCGTCATCTGTAATCTGTAATCTGTCATCTCCCCCACAGCTTCCTATACTCCCCCGCCCCATCATACTGCCTTGCCTGCTTATCAATATCAAAATAGCGGTTACCCCGGGGGTCATTGCCTACACCGGCCAGATACGCCCAATTGCCCCAATTGCTGGCCACATCATAATCGAGGAGCTGCTCCTCAAAATAGGCTGCGCCCACGCGCCAGTCCTGCTTCAGGTCGTTGCAGAAATAACTCGCGACGATCTGCCGGCCACGATTACTCATGAATCCCGTTGCACGCAATTCCCGCATATTCGCATCGACGAAGTCGACGCCGGTGCGGCCCTCAATCCAACAATTGATTAGCTCCAAGTTGCGATCCGAAGGAACACGCTTTCCCTGAATACCCCCCAAGCGAAAGAACTTTTGCTTATGCTTTTTCATTGCATATCGGAAGTAATCACGCCAGATCAACTCAAAAATCAGCCAGTAGGTTGACTCATTGGATTCAACAGTTTGTTCGTAGTGCTTCACGGCTTCATAAATACTGCGAGGAGAAACACATCCTTGCGCCAGCCAAGGCGAAAACTTGGACGAATAATCACCGCCAATGAGACCATTGCGCGTTTCCTTGTAGGATGACAGCAATTTGCGATCGCCACAGTAATAGGCCAGTCGCTGCAAGGCCTCGCTCTCACCGCCATGAAAAGCTAGCACACTGCGAGGATCCGTTGCAAGCGGTTCATAGCCTAATTGCTCCGTTGTCGGAATCACACACTCGGGCAAAGAGGGCGTCGTTAGTTGGTCAGGCTTAGCCAAGGTCTTTCGTATCGACGTCTCACGCTCCGCTCGCTTTCTGAAGTCGGTGAAAATATCAGGCACGTCGCGCACACCAAAAGGCAAATCCTCTGGATGAAAAAGCGTACTCGTGCTAATCGCCGTCAACTCGGCATTGCACTTCCACAATTCCTTCATCAAGCGCTGCTGGAGCTCAATCTCCTCAAAGCCCACTTCTTTTTTGGTGTAGATACAGGATGCTCCCGTAGCCTTTACCCATTTCACCAGACATTCCACAGGATCGCCGAGCTCAACCTGAAGATGAGCACCAATAGCCGTAAGCGAAGACTTGAGATCAGCAAGCGACTCCAGCATAAACTGCATTCGTCGTGATCCCGTTCGTTTGAACCCAAACTGCGTCGACTGATGGAATTGAGGATTTAAACAATAGACCGGTATGATTTGCTCATGTCGTTCAATGGCCGCGCTAAGCACTGCATTGTCGCTCAATCTCAAATCATGGGTAAACCACACAATAGCCACTCCCTTTTTCATAACAGGCAAACATCCATAAGACGTTGAATGTTCGCCAACAAAGGATCTTTAACTTTGTCACCTTGGTTTTCACCTCATCGATATGATTCGACAAGCAGCCACTGTTTCAGAAATGACCTCCATCGCAGCCGAATTCCTGGCCGCACACCCACAAGGTGGACATTTCACTATTTATGGGGAAATGGGCGCGGGTAAAACGACTTTCATGCGCGGGATTTGCCAATCACTTGGCCTTGGCTTTGAAGGCAGCCCAACGTTTTCGCTGGTTAATGAATACCATCTCGACGACGGAAGACGACTCTTCCATTTCGACCTCTACCGTCTGAATTCACCGGAGGAATTAAGCGCCATCGGATTTGAAGAATACCTCGATAGCGGACACTACGTCTTTATAGAATGGCCCGAACTTGGAGGTTCACTAACGGCAGCCATGCCCCGTATCGAAATAACCGATAACGAGGGAATACGTACCGTTAAACTCCCGGATTAATGACCGGCTCCGTGAGGAGCAGCATGCGTAGTATCAGCTACAGCATGGGTTGTATCGGCAGCTACAACATGGGTTGTATCACCTTCCGCCTTGTGTTCAGCGGCAGGAACTTCCTTCTTCACACCGCTCAAATCGGCGTTCAGTTTTTCACCTGGAGCGTCTATGTTATGATTGAGCTTCGTAAACAACAGTGACACAGCAACAGTTGCAGGAAGGATAATCCAAAGTATGGTTCTCTCTTTTGAAGAATGATTCGGGTCGTGGTTGGCCATGGTAGTTGGTCGGTTTTATCGCGTCAAAAATAATAGAAAGCGCGCCCTTTACAAGGACTTTCCTTT
>CANHYZ010000227.1 GCA_947464885.1 Flavobacteriales bacterium | reverse complement strand
GCATCATTGTCATGAATCCTCCCTACGGTGAACGCATGGACGAGGAGAACATCATCCCCATGTACAAGGCCATTGGCGACCATCTCAAACACGCATGCGCCGGTCACAGCGCATGGATAATTTCGTCAGATGAAGAAGCCCTGAAGCGCGTGGGCCTGAAACCATCGCGCAAGATTGCACTCATCAACGGCACATTGCCGTGTAAGTTTTACCGCTTCGACATGTTTGCCGGTAAGCGCAATGAGCGCCACAACAAGACTACAGACACACCAACCGAAACCGAATGAACAACATCGCATTGATCACAGGAGCTACCTCCGGGTTTGGCAAAGCCATTGCGGAGCGATTTGCCGCCGAGCGCTGGAATCTTATACTCACAGGCCGCCGTAAAGACCGATTGGATGCCCTTGAACAACGACTGAGAGAAGAGTTCGGCATAGCGGTTATCACCTTAAATTTCGACGTGCGTTCACTAGAAGAATGTACTACACACCTTGCTCAACTGAGCATCGAATGGCGCGCTATCGATGTGCTCGTGAACAACGCAGGCCTGGCCCTCGGCAGAGAATCGTTTGTGGAGGGTTCGGTAGATCAATGGAACACCATGATCGACACCAACATCAAAGGATTATTATACATCAGCAAGATTGTTGCGCCGTGGATGATGGAGCGCAAGCGGGGCACCGTTATAAACATTGGATCTATCGCCGGTAAAGATTCCTATGCCGGAGGCAACGTATACGGAGCAACGAAAGCGGCCGTCGACATGCTCACGCGCAATATGCGTATTGACCTATTGCCGCATGGAGTGCGCGTCGGACAAATCGCACCAGGCGCAGCGGAAACAGAGTTTAGCATTGTACGCTTCAGTGGTGATGAGCAAAAAGCTGCTGCCACCTACAACGGGTTTGACCCACTCATTGCAGCCGACATCGCCGATGCTGCCTGGTTCATGGCCAGTCGTCCGACCCATGTATGCATCAACGACATGGTCATCATGCCGACTGCGCAAGCGAATGCGACGAGTTTTCATAAAGAGTCTATTTAACCGCAGAGGCGCAGATTATACACTGCTGTAGATTCAAATCCACGAAAAAAACAAGGATGATCAGTCACCTCATTTCAACCCTCACCCCTCACCCCTCACCCCTTACTCGCATGTCCACTCGTCTACTCGCACTCTTCCTGACTCTCGCGACAATCACCTCTTGCCACTTCAAAAACAAGCAGGCCGACCTTATTCTGCACAACGCTACCATCTACACCGTGGATGACGCCTTCAGCACCTTCGAGGCGATGGCGATTAAGGATGGACGTATTCTCGCTTTGGGCACCGAACGGGAGATTCTGAACGAATACGACGCACCTGAGGTGATTGATTGCGGTAAGCAGTTTATCTACCCGGGCTTTATCGACGGGCATTGTCATTTTCTGGGATACGGACGAACGCTGCAGGAAGTCAACCTCGACAGCACGCAATCATTTGCTGAAGTTATCGAGCGTGTTAAGTCATTCAAACCCATTAACTCGCGTGGTTGGATTATCGGTCGCGGCTGGGATCAAAACGACTGGGCCGATCAATCGTTTCCGTCGCGCGAAAAGCTCGACAGTCTTTTCCCGTCTATACCGGTAGCGTTGCAGCGTATCGATGGACATGCGATGTTGGTCAATGGTGAAGCTCTTCGCAGAGCCGGAATTGATGCATCCACCACCGTCAGCGGCGGCGACATCGATTTTGCGAAAGGCATCCTGATTGACAATGCCATGAATCTTGTCACGGCTGTATTCCCCGAGTACAGTAAAGAAGACAATATCGCAGCCCTACTCGCTGCGCAGGAGCGTTGTTTCGCCGTTGGTCTGACGACCGTTGATGATGCAGGATTGATGAAATCAGATGTTGACCTCATCAAGCAACTGCAGGCGGAGAATAAACTCAAAATGCGTCTGTACGTGATGCTCGCCGATGATTCATTGAACTACGCGCATTACCTCAAAGCAGGCATTGACACATCGGATCGATTAAGCGTGCGTGCATTCAAGTTTTACGCCGACGGCGCTTTGGGATCGCGCGGTGCGTGTTTATTAGCGCCGTATGATGATGTGCTTCCATACAGCTATGGTCTCATGCTGCGGGAGCCGTTGCATTTCCGTAAAAAGGCGTACGACCTTAAACAGGCGGGATTCCAGATGTGCACCCATGCTATCGGCGATAGCGCCAATCGTGTGATGCTCGACATCTACGGAGAAGTTGTTGGTGATTCAGCCGATCATCGTTGGCGAATAGAGCACGCGCAGGTCGTGCATCAAAACGACCTGAGTAAGTTCGCGCAATACCATGTTATACCGAGTGTTCAGCCCACCCACGCCACGAGCGATATGCCATGGGCGCCGCAGCGACTCGGTCGCAACCGTGTGATGCGCGCCTACACCTACCGTGAGTTGAAGGAGCAACTTGGCATGGCTGCACTTGGGACGGATTTTCCGGTAGAGGGTATTTCACCGATAGCCACGTTCTATGCTGCCGTTGCACGAAAGGATTTGAAAGGACAACCGGCAGAAGGTTTTCAAGCTGAGAATGCGCTTAACCGGGAAGATGCGCTTCGCGGGATGACGATCTGGCCGGCCATCGCTAATTTCGAAGAGCATAAAAAAGGAACGCTCGAAGTAGGGAAACTAGCGGATGTTGTTGTGTTGAATCGTGATTTGATGCGTTGTAGCGAACAGCAAATTCCGACCTCTGAAGTCGCCATGACAATTCTTCAGGGGGAAATTGTTTTTAAAAAGTAAGCATTCCGACCAATGGAAAAACCCCAACCGTTGTTGGGGTTTTCCACTTAACATTAACCAAAAACAAAAACACTGCGTTCAGAATAAACACAGTTCCTATAAATGCGTTATCGACGGCTCGATTCCCTTTAATCGTAATTCATGTTTTCTTCGCACCGTTTCCCCAATACCGGTTGGCGTTCCATCATCATCAATTCTGACAAACCGCATGTCGGTGCTGCACACCACTGTCTCCTCACCACTATACAAATTGTACTTGGTTGCTTCCAGTTTTAAGCTGATAGAGGTATTACCCAGTTCGATGACCTCCGCATAAATCCGCACGTGCTGTCCAGCCTTCAACGGCTTTTTGAAAATCAATTCTCCCACACGAACAGTAACCATATTGGGGGTGTAACAATACTCAGTAGCATAGGCTGCCGCGGCCTCGTCCAACCAAGCCATAAGTGTTCCACCAAAAAGATTCCCATGAATGCCAATGTCCTTAGCCATCACGATTTTTTTGGTAACCAATTGCTTAAAACAAGTTGTCATAAATATCATTATTAGAATTCTCATTAAAAAAAAAGCCCCCGTATCACATCGATCGGGGGCATTGGCATCATTCGGTATATCTATCACCTAACGAACTCCCCCTTCAGGACATGACATACAGCAGCAAGGAAACATCGTTCCATGCTGTGTCGCAAAATTCCATTTCAAGGATTGTGTGATTATCAAATTCATTTTAGCATTATAAAAAAAGGCTTCCCAAATCGGAAAGCCTTCAATTGTCTTATTTCTGCTTTCCTATTATCTACGAACAATTCAGGCAACATGTGCCCATGATTGTTTGCGTATTATGGAAAGTAGTGTTCATCTTTTCGAGATGCAAATATAAATTGAATGATCAATTGATGTCAATAGATAATTGAAAATAACATTCAAATCACATTACAAAAAAAACACCGGCACGTTAACTTGCACCTCGTATAGCTATGAGCAACACGAAAGTCATCTGGGTTAATACCGCCGGTCAAGTAAAAGACATGATTGCTTGTTTGTCCGATGCCCCAAGTCTCACCATCGACACCGAATACGATAGTTTCAAGCGCAGCTATGGGTTTAAAGCGTTACTGATTCAGGTATTCGATGGCGAAACTGTTTTCATCATCGACCCGCTGAGTGGAGTTGACCTAAAGCCACTTTGGAGCGTTTTCGAGAACGAGAACATTCAAAAGATGCTCTACTCGGGCAGCGAAGACATTGCCTTGTTGAAAGCTATGGGTTGTTCCATTCGCAATGTGTTCGATGTGCAGATTGCGGCCACGCTGTCCAATCACCCGGCGCGCAATCTGGGTGGACTCATAGAAGCCGAGACCGGAGAAGCACTCGATAAAAGTCAGCAACAATCCGATTGGAGCAAACGTCCGTTGACGCCAGCGCAATTGAGTTATGCGGCGAATGATGTCACCTTCCTTTCAGAGATTGCCGATCGCCTTGTGCAACAGGTTGCAGAGCGACGCCTGCTGCATGTGCTCGAAATCGAAAACAAGGCGCTGGAAAGCATTGAAGAACGTTCGCACGTTCCCAAGCTAAAACCCTATCATCAGCGCCTACACAGTGATGCGTTCTGTCATTCGCTCTTAGAACTCCTCCACTGGCGCGATCGCACAGCCAAAGACTTCGATCTTCCTCCAGTGCACATCGTCGATATGGAGCCGCTGGAAAAGGCGCTTCAATTTCAAAACGATTTCTTGCGCTCGGG
>CANHYZ010000226.1 GCA_947464885.1 Flavobacteriales bacterium | reverse complement strand
GCCGTTTATCTTGACTTCTCTTCAGCGATTATTCGTTATGGTAAAGCTCAGGCGAATGTGAAGGGGATGCACAACGCAACCGACGCACAGATTATTGAGCTCGGAACCAAAGTGGTCGAGCAGAAATACGGAAACCTGTTTCAGATGTACGAGCAAATTGTTGCTGAAAATCCATACACAACACCCATGATGATTTATCCCGCTGTGCACTACACGATGGGCGGACTTTGGGTGGATTATGAACTGATGACCTCCGTGAAAGGATTGTATGCGTGTGGTGAAGCTAACTTCAGTGATCACGGCGCCAACCGTTTGGGTGCGTCTGCGCTTATGCAAGGATTGGCTGATGGATATTTCGTATTGCCTTACACCATCGGTAATTACCTGGCAGATGAAATTAGTACAGGAAAAATCTCTACCCAATCACCGGAGTTTGATGCCGCTGAAAAGAACGTTCGTCAACAAATTGATAGCTTACTCAAGAACAATGGCACCATGCCGGTGGATCATTATCACCGCCGATTGGGTAAGGTGATGTGGGACAAGTGCGGTATGGCGCGCAGTGAGCAAGGTTTGAAGGAGGCCATTGCTGAAATCCAGCAAATCCGCAAGGAGTTTTATGCCAACGCGCGTATCCCGAATGAGTCGGAATACATGAATACAGAATTGGCAAAAGCACTTCGTGTTGCCGACTTTATCGACCTCGGTGAACTGATGTGTTTCGATGCATTGAATCGTAACGAGAGCTGCGGCGGTCACTTCCGTGAAGAGTATCAAACGGAAGATGGTGAAGCACTACGCGACGATGAGAATTACAAGTATGTAGCAGCGTGGGAATGGTCGGGAGACCCGTCTGCGCCAAAGCTGAATAAGGAAGACTTGGTGTACGAGAATATTAAAGTGCAGCAGAGATCTTATAAATAGGAGAGTTGATAGTTTAAAAAGTAAAAGACGAAAAGGAAGGGTAGGGCCGCGCTGCGGCGCGGCCAATCCAGAAAATAAAAACACATGGAAAAAGGTATGAACCTCAAGTTGAAGATATGGCGCCAAAAAAGCACCTCTGACAAAGGTGGAATCGTTCCATACAACGTCAATAACGTATCCCCCGACATGTCATTCCTGGAAATGATTGACGTACTCAACGATGACCTCGTGAAGAAGGGAGAAGACCCAATTGCGTTTGATCACGATTGCCGTGAAGGTATTTGCGGTATGTGCAGCATGTTTATCAACGGTGAAGCCCATGGCCCTAACCGCGGCGTAACGACGTGTCAATTGCACATGCGTTCGTTCAAGGATGGTGATACCGTTTATGTTGAACCATGGCGCAGCGAAGGATTTCCGGTTATCAAAGATCTCATGGTGAATCGTGGAGCATTCGACCGCATTCAACAAGCGGGAGGATTCGTTTCCGTTAATACCAGCGGACGCACGATGGATGCTAATGCCATCCCAATCCCAAAGGAAGACGCAGACAAGGCCTTTGATGCCGCTACCTGTATCGGCTGCGGAGCTTGCGTTGCAACATGTCCAAACGGAAGTGCGATGCTCTTCGTCGGCGCTAAAGTTTCTCAGTTTGCTCTATTGCCGCAAGGGCAAGTGGAACGCAAGGATCGCGTGTTGAACATGGTTAAGCAAATGGACGAAGAAGGTTTCGGAAATTGCTCCAATATCGGCGCATGCGAAGTCCAGTGTCCAAAGAGCATTTCGATCGAGGTGATTGCACGGATGAATCGTGAATACCTCGCTGCGAACATTAAGCCTGAAAATTAATCTGCGTTGCCATGCTTCGTTACGCGACATCCATCTTGATTCTTATTCTTGTGGCTGTCGCAGGAACAAGCGCATTAGGTCAGACATTTCGCCACATCATCGCCGATGATGAACCGGCGAATTTCCATGAAATCATCGACGCTGCGGAAGCATATTTCGAAGATTACATTCCCGATCGCGAAGCACGTTATCAGGATAACGAATATATCCGCTTCAAGCGCTGGCAGTGGTACTGGCAATCTCGCGTAACCGACGATGGCCGGTTTCCTGATCTGATTGCCCAGCATAGAATTTTTCAGGAACTCCAGCAGTCGGCCTCAAGAGATGAAACGTCGCCGTGGGTGAACATCAATCAAACGTATGGTGACGGCGGCTACAATGGTATGGGTCGCACAACGGCCATTGCATTTCATCCCACCGATCCATTAACGTTTTTCGTAGGTGCGCCGATTGGGGGTATTTGGAAAACAACTGATGGCGGACAAACCTACAGCGCTCTTGGTGATTCGTTGCCGTATGTCAGTGTCGGAAATATCTGCACGCATCCGACTGACCCGAATATCATTTATATCTCTGTGGGTGACCACAACGGCTGGTGGAACTACGGTCTTGGTATCTACAAGTCTTTAGATGGCGGCCAAACCTGGCAACCCACTACCAATACATCGCTCTTTACGCAAAGTGTTGCTTACCTGCGCATGGTCATCAATCCGGCAAATCCGGATGAAATCTTTGTCGCGCAAACCAACGGTTTGTTCCGCACGCAAGACGGCGGCCAATCGTGGGATGTCGTGCGCAGCGGCTCCTATCGCGATGTTGCATTGATGCCGGGCGTGGATGGCGCGCTCTATTGTGCAACCGATGATTATTGGGGCAGCAGTGAAGTCTATGCTTCCGTTGACCACGGAGAAACGTGGTCACAGATTACCGATTTCAATGCACAAGCCAACTACCTCCAGATCTCGGTGAGTCCGTCGGAACAAGGTTATTTGGGAATCAAGTCAAGTGTTGACGGCAATACAGATTATTACGCAACGTATGATGGCGGAGTGAATGTGAACCTCATGGATATGATGCCTGATGACGGCATCCTCTTTACATCGCCCCAAAACGCCAACAGAATTTATTGCGGATTCATGGTGACACATCAGTCGCTGAATGGTGGTCTTGATTGGGATCAACTTACGGACTGGTATTACACGGGCGTGCATACGGAAGTGCACGCCGATAATCGTTTTGTCGCTTATCATCCGCTGACCAATGAAATCTATTTCTGTAATGATGGAGGTATTTATCGCTTCAACGAAGCGACGATGGAATGGACGGAACTTACCGCCGGCCTCATCATTACACAGTATTATCGCATCGCCGTGTCGCAAACAGATGACACCTTCATGATTGGCGGAACACAGGATAACGGCGGTCGCAAGCGCATCGGGTTTGATGAATGGGCCGCAACCAATGGCGGCGATGGCATGGAGGTGGCCATCAATTTTGAAGACGATCAGATTATTTATACCACGTATATCTATGGTCAACTCTACCGTTCGTATGACCAGTGGAATGATGATGTGTACACGGAAATCACACCTTCCGGTGCAGGAGATGGTGATTGGGTAGCGCCTTATGTGCTCGACCCGCAAGATCCTGCCGTAGTGGTAGCCGGCTACGCTGATGTCTTTCGTTCGGATGACAATGGTGAAACATGGCAACAAATCAGCAGTGATTTAACGGGTGATGTGTCCAAGAAAATCAAAGCTATTGCCGTGGCACCTTCTGATCAGTACACTATTTACGCGGGTCGCGGATCGGTCTTGTACATTACGCATGATGCAGGCGAAAATTGGGATACAGAGATTGTTGTGTTGGGCGCAGGTAACTCGTCAGAAGTGAGCAGTATTACCGTACATCCTACCGACGCGATGAAATTGTGGGTGACAATGTCCGGCTATTCGAATACGCGCAAAATCTTCTATTCGGAAAATGGTGGCGTCTCGTTTACCAACGTTTCCTACAACCTTCCCAATGTGCCTTGCAACGCTTCTGTATTGGATCGCGGGTCTGCAACCTATGACCTCTATGTGGGAACAGATGTCGGTGTTTTTGTGTTGGATGCAGCCGCTAGCAATTGGATCTATTACGGCGCCGGATTGCCGAATACCATGGTGAGTGATCTTGAAATTCAATACGAGACACGTAAACTGCGCATTGGCACCTTCGGTCGCGGTATTTGGGAAAATGATTTGTACAGTGCTCCCGGTGTCCCAAGCACGGTGCCAATCACTCTAACGGAAGGAACTGCATTTCAGGTTTTGACGAATCCTGTTCAAGATGCCTTGAAGGTGGATGTGCATTCATCGAAAAACATGCACGGCTCCTGGCAAATCTTCAATCTGCAAGGACAAATGCTTTTGGAAATTCCCAGAACGCTGGCAACAGGACATTATCAAATTCAACTCGACGTGCGCGCATTGGCTTCAGGAAATTATATCCTAACCTACGGCGCGGAAAACGGCAGCGCTGAGGGCGTCCGCTTTACGAAGCATTAATCATTCTCTTCGTTGTCGGGTTTAAAGATGTCATTCATGATGTCGCTGAATTCAATGCTGCTATCCAAAACGGTTTTCCCGATGACAGAATATTCGGCAAGACCGTGCAGCACGAATTCCATCATCATGAGGCGATCTTCATCTCCGATACCCGGACAGTATTTATCGACGATCTCGTGAAGCGTGGGAATACTGTAGAGTGTGTTCGCGTATTCAT
>CANHYZ010000225.1 GCA_947464885.1 Flavobacteriales bacterium | reverse complement strand
TTATCGAATGATTGTGCAATTAGAACGGCTGCAACTGAACCGCATGTCAGATTTGCAAGGGTTAAAGCATTCGGTAAATGCCGCATTAACTTCATGCGACAAACATACAGCAGAAACTCAACGCCAGATAAGCAGTGTTCCTGTTCTCGATTTCGCATTTACTTCAAATGCGCCTCTAAAAATCAGTTGCCAATTGTAAACTCCATCGGTGATATAGTGTGCTCCCCCTTGGAATGAGCCTGTCCATTTCTCAAAAGGATCGACCGAAGAGAATACTAAATTACCCCACCGATCATAAACGTTGAAGCGATAATCGCGTACCAGGTTTGCATTAGAGAACACGGGGCCGAACACTTCATTTATGCCGTCCTGGTTGGCGGTAACGGAGTTGGGCACCCATGCCCATACCTCTTCATAGGGAATGGTATCAGGCGGAACAATGATGCAGGTATCCGGTGTAATGGTGAAATGGAGTGTGCGCGCGCACGGGGCATCGTTACCGAAAATATTCAGGATATAGATACCCGGTTGATTAACGGAAATGAAGGAATTAACTTGCCCGGTGTTCCACTCGTAACGGCCTTGTGCATCGGCTTGCAGACGGATATATTCGTTGCCGCCCGGACAAACACTGTCGGTGAGCATAATAGGGGCGGTAGGTTGAGCGGCACTCACTTGGTATGTCACATAGTGTGGACAAATGGAGAAGAGCGTTTCAACATTGAGGAAATAAGTTCCTGTGTCATTTACTTCTGTATAGTAGTCAGTCGAGCCCGTGCTCCAGAAGTATGTGCCGGTTGAGTCTGATTCTAGGATGATGGTGTTGTCGCCACCCGGACAAATACTGTCGGTGTATAGCACCGGAGCATCAGGTGAAGTGAGCGTCACTAGAAGGGTGTCGGTATCAGTGCAACCCAAATTACTTGTGACAGTGCCATAGTATTCGGTATCACTCACCGGAATGACGACAGGGTCATTCGCATTACTGATAGGGCCGGCGGTTGATGACCAACTGTAGCTGAGCGACGGACCTGATTGGAGATGCAGGATGGCCTCTTCCCCTTCGCAGATGGCCATATCGGAACCTGCATTTGCAGAGGGTGGATCCACTACTGTGATAGTTTGGCTATCACTTCCGACACCACATTGATTCAAGACGTTTAGGTCCAAGGTATAGGGTCCGGTGTTGGAGAATGCGATGTTCAGCACATTGTTCGAGGTGTCTTGATAGGCAATATCACTTGTTGCAGCATCATTGCTCCAGGAGTAGTAGGTGCTTCCGGAGAAGGGCACCTGATAGCTGATCGTATCTCCTAAGCATACCTGAGGTGGGCCGGTTATAGCGACTAATGGAGCTCCTGTGACGACCACAGTGTGGGTTGGGCTCCAGGGGCTTACACAGCCGTAGTTTGTTCGTTGCACAAGGAAATCGAGAACTAAGGGGGATTGGGCCGTAACCAACAGGACATTCGATGTGGGTCCGTCGGGCGATTCAAACGCAGCTCCACCATTGATACCGCTGCAACTCCACATGTAAGTTGAGTTATCGCTCGGGTCATAGGGCGCGAAGTTGAGCAGAATACTAGCCGGAGCGCAAAGGGTGTCTTCTTCCGGGTATCCGCTAACCGCGAAGTCGTAGGAGTTCAGTGTGATAGGTACCGAGCTTTCCAAGCCTATGGTTACTCGAATGAGGGTGCTCACTGCATTACCGGGGTCAGAAGGATCCGTCGCTATAACACGCAGATAGTTCATACCGGCCGGAATACCGTTAGCCAATGCGTCTTCCAGGCACGGAATGGTGATGGTGAGAAAATCGTCTTGCGTTGCAATCACTTCACCCAGGATACCATCCGGCCCGATTTGGCTGAAGTCCATGGAGCTTAGCAGCTGCGTAGTGAACGAATTCCCCGAGGCGTACGTGACCGTTTGATTGTTGGTATTGGTGTTTAGAAAAATGACCTCGGAAGCTCCGCCTGGATCGGCGCTGCATTCGGTGATGCAGAAACTGATATCCTGCATGTCGTTGGTTGTAACATCGCAGCGTTGAATGCAGAAGGGTCCCCAGACTGTTCCAATTACATTGGGAGATGATGAAACGATGCGCAGATAGTAGTTGCACCCGGGTTCAGTATCCGGAATAATACCTGAAACGTTTCCCGGTGTTGGTGGTGGAGGCAATAGAGCCGGGTCGTAGGTGTCGGGATCGGAGGAACTTCCTACAATGAGCGGGGAGGTGGAGAATGTACCGTCAGGTTCTGAGAGTTGGCAGATGTAAGTGTTGTTGGGATCGAATACGCCAATGGAGAAGAAAGGCACATCGATAACACTTCCCACACAAACGGGTAATGGATCGAGTGTCACAACCGGCGGACCAAGGGGAGCTGTGGTGATTGTGTTGGGACATTCGATAATTTCAAAACACGAGGATGCTGTTCCGGTCACGGCGGGTTCCGGTGAGATGCGGCTTAGGCGCACGGTGTAGCAACTTGCTGCTGCGGCACCGGCCGGCAGTAGAATGGTTGTGGTGCCTGTGGTGGCAGGATAGGCGATGTTCACTGCCCAGGAGGTAAATCCGGATGGATAGTTACCGGAAGCATCCGAAAGTTCGAGCAGGTATGTTCCATCACATAGCGGTTCGGATATTTCGTAGGAGACCGTCAGAAATGTGCCTTCGCAAACGGGGTTAGGCGAGACAGAAGTGATGGTGATGTTGACGGGATTCAAGGTGGATAAGCTGGCAACAACGTTGATCTCATCGATACCGAGTGACAATTCCCCATTGGTTCCCGAGCCGTCGTTCATAAATCGGAAGCCGAATTGCAGACTTCCGACATTACTAAATTCCGGCAAGGTGATATCCTCGTATTGCCAAATGGAAGAGCTATTGAGGTTAGGACCGGCTTGAATCCAACCGCCGCCGTCTGCCTGATACCAAAGTGAGCCGTAAGCGTTGGCGTTTCCTTCGCCAATCCAAAAAAAGCTGATATGGACTTCCTCAAGTCCGAAGGTGCAAAATCCACTGGAGATGATGGCAAATTGATCAGAGGCTGCGCCTTGGTCGAAACAAGCATTACCACCGCCGGCGGTGGTGTTTTGAATGTGCAGGTAGTTACTTTGAGGCGCTCCTGAAATGGTTCCTCCGTTGGTATTTGCGGTGCTCTGGTCGGGCGTTGCCGGACAACTCCCCGTGCCACCGTATTGATTGTTGACCACCCACTGATTGATGCCACTGCCTGAACTTGGGCCACCACTGTTGAGCGTAAATGTGGAACTTCCCCCTAGGAAATTTTCGCTGAAAAGCAATATGTCTTGGCTTATACCACGGGAACTCACGCCAATAAGAACAATGAGCAATAGATAAGGTATGAAAGCAAGCAGCGAAGATTTCATCGTTAGTGGGGATGATGTCAACCTATCAAATGTAGGGAACTTTCAATAAAACGAAACCGCCCGAAATAAATTCGGGCGGTTTTCAATGTGCTGTCAGCTGATTTATTTCGTTTCAGCGTGCATGAGGCTATGTGTTTACAGCGTTTGCTTCACTTCAACTTCTTCAAATGATTCTATGTTATCGCCTACTTCGATGTTGTTGAACTTCTCGATATTCAAACCGCATTCGTAGCCTTTGACCACTTCCTTCACGTCGTCCTTGAAGCGCTTGAGTGATCCAAGTTCGCCGGTATAGATTACGATGCCATCGCGAATGATACGAACCTTACTGTTGCGGTTGATTTTACCGTCGAGTACCATACAACCGGCAATCGTTCCAACCTTGCTAATCTTGAAGACTTCGCGAATTTCGGCTGTACCGGTAATTTGTTCTTCGATACGTGCAGACAACATGCCCTCCATGGCTTCCTTGACTTCTTCGATGGCCTTGTAGATAATGGAGTACAGTTTGATTTGAATCTCTTCGTTCTCTGCAATCTTGCGGGCCGGGCCACTAGGACGTACCTGGAAACCGATAATGATGGCGTCTGATGCGCTGGCAAGCAACACATCGGATTCGCTGATTTGACCAACGCCTTTGTGGATGATGCGCACCTGAATTTTCTCGGTTGAAAGCTTTTGCAAAGAGTCGGTGAGTGCTTCAACTGATCCGTCAACGTCACCTTTAACGATGAGGTTAAGCTCTTTGAAGTCGCCCAATGCAATGCGTCGTCCGATTTCCTCGATGGTAAGGTGTTTCTTCGTACGCAGACTCTGCTCGCGTTGCAATTGCTGACGCTTGAGCGCGATGTTACGCGCTTCACGCTCGTCATCCATCACGTTGAATTTATCACCGGCGTTTGGTGCGCCTTCGAAACCAAGGAGCGATACGGGCGTTGCGGGTCCTGCTTCCGTTACTTTCTGACCACGTTCGTTGAACATGGCTTTTACGCGACCGCTGAAGTGACCGGCGAGAATAGCGTCACCGATTTTCAGAGTTCCGGACTCAACGAGCAAGGTGGTCACGTAACCGCGTCCTTTATCCAAGGTCGATTCGATAACGGTACCTACGGCGCGTTTGTTCGGGTTTGCTTTCAAATCGAGGAGATCACTTTC
>CANHYZ010000224.1 GCA_947464885.1 Flavobacteriales bacterium | reverse complement strand
GTCAATGCCTGGTAATCGCGCGCAAAGGGTGTAGATGCGGCCATTCCTGTTAAGGTAAATGCCGATGACTCGGGTTGTGCTGAGGCCGGAACAACGAAAAGTATCGAAAGCCATAAAATCAATCCGGGGCCTGCGATGAATCCAAGGATAGTGCGTTTGGGGTCGTTCATTATGTTACAATTCTAGTGAAATTTATGTCTTGTGTTGTATAGCGAATATTTGTCATTTTGTGAGTTGATAAAAATGATGCTATATTTTCGAGCTCTGTGAATCGTGTAATAATCATACTTCTCGTGCTGTTTCCTTTGCTTTGGAATAAGGCAATGGGACAGAATCGACCGTTGAACGTAACGGAATCAGTGGGTGAAGTCATTGACCGAGCCACAAAGTTCATGGCGAGAAGCGCTTATGATTCGGCCGGTCATATCTTAAACGAAGCCTTTGCGCAGACGAATGTGAGCTACACGGATTTGGATTTGTATTACTTGCTGAGCTACGAAGCAGAGAACATGTATTACAATGCATTGTTTGATCAGGGCCTCAACAGTGCATACCGCAGTTTGGAATTAGCGGAGGCGATGCGTAATGATACGCTCATCGGGAACACCGAAAATATCTTGGGTTTATTCCTGATTAATCTTGACAAGTACGACGAAGCCTTAGTTCATTTCAGACGGGCAATTCCGTTAATCCCTATTGATCATTCACTTGACTACTTGAGCTATCGTTATCAGGTGCTTGCGAACGCCGGTGAATGTTTTTTAAAAAAGCACATGCCTGACAGTGCTTTTCATTATGCACGTCTAGGTTTGGAGGAGGCGCATGCTCGAGGTAAAGTCAGGGGAGAGGCAATTATTTCATGGATGCTGGCTGAGGCGTGGTTGGACAAGAGCGGATTCGATAGCTCGATGGTGAATGCTCGCAACGGATTAGCCTTGGTTGAATCATCGCCTCACCGTGATTTGGTGCTCACACTGTATACAACCATGATGAAATGCTGCAATGCAGCCGGTAATTCTGATAGTGTTTATCATTGGATGGATAGGGGTATGCTGGAGTTGCAGAATCCGCTCAATACCGATTATGCTCGGAGTGAGTTTTTGGAAGCAGCTTCCGATATCTGCATCTCACTGAAGGCGCTAGATCGCGGTGCCGATTTGGTCCGCAGGTGGAAGCAGCTTCAGAAGAACCTCATCGACAAGCAGCAGAATCAGCGTCTGGGTATTCTGAAGGATTACTATGAAAAGAACCAGCGTTTGGTATTGGTTCAGGAACAAGATTTAGCTCAGAAGAATCAAATTCGCTTGCGCAATACGATTGCCATCATCCTCGGAATTCTTTCGGTGGTATTGGTCATTCTCATTACGATCTTTTTTGTCTACTACAGACAGCGCCAGCGAATTTCGAAGTTAGAGTACAAGGAGCAACTGCGAAAAAACGAGATTGCATTTGAGTTACGTGCACTTGAACATCGCATGGCTGCAGTATCCGCCGAGCGTGATCGCATTGCCTCCGATTTGCATGACGATATCGGGGCATCGTTGTCGAGTATCCGTATATACAGCGGCGCGGCCCAAAAGCGCTTTCATGATCAACCGGAGGAGGCTGTTCGCTTGATTGAGCTCATTAATCAAAGTAGTTCGGGTATTATGGATCGAATGAGCGACATCGTGTGGGCCATTAATCCCAAAAATGATAATGTCGAGAGTATCGTTTTCCGCATGAAATCCCAGGCCGGGGAAATGTTTTCGCTGCTCGATATTCAGGTGGAATATCACATTGAGCCTGACACGGAAAATATTCAGCCAACGATGATGGCGCGTCGAAACATTTACCTGATTTTCAAAGAGGCTATTAATAACATTGCCAAGTATAGCAAGGCATCAGAAGTATCGGTGACCCTAAAGATTGTGGGGCAGAGTTTGGTACTTTCAATGGCCGACAACGGCGTTGGGTTTGAAATTGACGCAGCAATCGGTGGTAATGGTCTTTCCACCATGCGTCGCCGCGCTGAATCATTGCATGGAAAGCTCATCTTGCACGCTGCGCCCGGAAAGGGAACCCGACTTGAGTTGGAGGTACAAATAGCTAAAATTAGTGATAGCCATGTCAGTTGATTTGTCGTCTATTTGACTGCGTATTTAATCAAACAAAAAACAAGGAGTATGTCGATTAGAGTAGCCATTTTTGATGACAGTAAGGATCGTCGCGATAGTTTGCGCTACCTGCTGGAAATGTATGATGACATGGAATGTGTCGGCATGTTTGAGGATTGCACACATGTTTTAAAGAACATCGAGGAAACGAATCCGACCGTTGTTTTGATGGATATTGAAATGCCCAATGTCAATGGTATTGAGGGCGTGAAAAAGATAAAGTCAAAGTATCCGGATGTCATGGTATTGATGCAGACGGTTTTTGAAGATGATGACAATCTCTTTGAGAGTATCAAGGCCGGTGCGTCAGGGTATTTACTCAAAAAATCAGATCCGGATAAGATTATTCACGCTATTCGTGAGGTTGTTCAGGGTGGTGCACCGATGTCGCCCAACATGGCGTTGAAGGTCCTGAAATTTTTCCAATCGGCTCCGGTCACCAATAATCAATACGCGCTTACCGATCGCGAGAAGAACGTCCTTGGTTTGCTTGTTGATGGCTTGAGTTACAAGATGGTTGCGGATAAAGAGAATATCTCGTTTCATACAGTGAATGCGCACGTTCGCAAGATCTATGAAAAACTACATGTGCATTCCCTCGCGGAGGCGGTGAGTAAGGCTCTCAAGGAGAATCTGCTTTAGTCTTCTTGCGCCGAGGTTGTCTTGCGGTCTTATTCCGCATTACTTTTGGCCCATGGCATTAATTGAAGAATTTGATCGCTCGGGTAATTGGCTGTTCCGTTGGAGAAGCTTTCTACCACTGGTATTATACGCAATGGCGGCATTGGTCATTCTGTTTGAAGCGGACGTGCATTTGCCGATGTTTGAAAGCACGTGGGCATGGTCCTGCATTGCTGTTTCATTGTTCGGTCAGTTGATTCGCGCTGTGACGATTGGTTTTACACCCAAAGGAACCAGTGGACGAAACACCAAGGAAGGGCAGGTCGCTGAAGTGCTCAACACCAAGGGTATTTACTCAGTCGTTCGTCACCCGCTTTACCTGGGCAACTTCTTCATGTGGCTCGGCATTATTATCTACGTTGGCAACTGGTGGTTTACATTGGTTTGCTCCTTACTCTTCTGGGTTTACTACGAGCGCATCATGTTTGCTGAAGAGTTTTTTCTCAGAAAGAAATTTGGTCAGGTTTACCTCGATTGGTCTGAAAAAGTACCAGCGTTTTGGCCCCGACTCACGCAATGGAAATCATCGGGTGTTGAATTCTCATTACGTAATGTGCTCAAGCGCGAATACAACGGCTTCTTCGCAATCTTTTTGTCGTTCGCTCTGCTCGATGCCATGAAGAACTATGTGCACTTTGGTTTTTCGACGTGGAAGGATTTGATTTCTCCCTTCTGGCTTGCAGCCCTTGCTGCTTCGTTTGTCATCTTCATGGTGCTGCGCTCATTGAAGAAGTACACGAAGGTGTTGAATGTCGAGGGAAGAGAGTTTGTGAAATAAGGGCGAAGGGCGAAGGACGAGGGGCGAAGGGCGAAGAATTGGAGGTTTTTCACGTATACCTTCGCCCTTCGCTCTTCGCTCTTCGCCCTTCGCTCTTCGCTCTTCGCTCTTCGCCCTTCGCCACGCGTGTTCCATCCCCCACTTGCGCAACTCCTGCAAGATGGGTTTGATCTTCTTTCCTTTTTCGGTAAGCGCATATTCCACGTATACAAATGAGTAACTACTTGCAAAAGTTATGTGATGAGTTTAGGTCCACCGACCGGAAAACGAAAATGTGTGAGTATTCTCAGTTTTTTTGATTTGCCTTCCGTGGATTTTTGTTTTCGGATTGCATCCATTTAACCAAAACCAATTATCATGACGACTGAAAAGTTGAGCTTCAAAACCATTTTTATGACCGGCCTTAAGGCAGGTATCGTATCCATCGTTATCAATGCGATTTTGTTTTACGTGTTTCATGCCGCAGGCGTTCTGACCGATGATATTATGATTCAGCCCGGTCAGCCCTTGACGGTTGTGCCTGTATTGATTTCGAGTTTGGTGCCATCGTTGATTGGCGCATGCATCTACTTTTTATTTGAAAAGTTCTCGAAGAATGGCTGGAGAAATTTTCGCATTCTGGCACTGATTCTTTTTGTGCTCACCCTGGCCAATCCTTTTATGGGTATTCCCGGAGTTACTATGGGCTATGCCACAGTACTTGATCTTATGCACGTGGTTGTGGCGGGTTCGTTGATGTATTTCTTGAATTCGATACAGAAGAAATAATTGCTTATTGTTTCACAGAGAATAAAAAAAAAGGCTGCCCTATTCGAACAGCCTTTTTTTCACTTGTTATTAGTCACTAGTCACTATTAATTATTACGCGTCAATCTTCGCATACTTCGCATTCGCCTCGATAAAGGCGCGACGCGGTGGCACTTCGTCGCCCATAAGCATGGAGAAGATATGGTCG
>CANHYZ010000223.1 GCA_947464885.1 Flavobacteriales bacterium | reverse complement strand
GGCTGCGAGCTTAGCACCGGTCCGGCTTGAAAGGTGTTGTTCAATCCGCCCATGCCGTTGCTGATGGTATTCGGATTCGATGCATCCATCATCTCTTGCCCGTCTTCCCAAACGCGATATTGATACAAGCCCTGGTTGAGAATCAATTCGATCGACCAGTTATCGCCGGTTTTGACCAGCGGGGAAGCCTTGCGGTTCCAGCCGTTCATCGAGCCGGATAGCTCAACGGAAGTAACAGCCGAGCGTGACGGGGTGTAGGTAAAGGTGTATCGTATCTTGTTGGTGGCGAATACAGGCAGGTCAAAGCCGTGACCGGCATAGGTCACCGAAAGATTGCTGAGCGGCGTCGGTGCAGCACCTAGCAATACGACAATACCCGTGGAGTCTGCTGTCCAAGAGCGACCGTTCCACTGCACCGACTCAATCTTTGACGGGTCAGGGAAATAATCTGTAAGCAATACTTCGGTGGTATCCAATTGCAAACGGATGGGCGAGGCGAGGCCCTGAAGTTCGACGGTCGCTTGGATGTCTTTTTTTTCCGCTACGCAAGCAGAAAGCAATGCGATAAGGACGGTGAATAGCAGTGTGTTTTTTTTCATGGCAAAAGTTATTGGGCGCGCCAAAAAATCATGCGGTTCTTGGCTTGAAGGTCGCGGTGGATTTCCGGGGTCTGAATAGGGTAGTGTTGAGCTAATTGAAGCAGGTCGTCAGCCAGATCTTCGTGTATCTCGCAGCACACACATCCGCCGGGACGAAGCATGGTCGGAGTCAATTCCATCAGTCTTCGGTAGAAGACCAACGGGTCATCGTTTTCCGTAAACAACGCCAGATGAGGTTCATATTCCGTGACATGATTGGCCATGGAGGCTGCTTCACTCACCGGAATATAGGGTGGGTTACTTACGATGATATTAAATTCGCCTAAGTTGTTGTTTTTTAGAATATCAACCGTCTTGAATTCAATAGTAACTTCAAGTGATTTCGCATTGTTTTCAGCTAACTTTAAAGCCTCTTCACTGATGTCAACGGCGGTTAAAGAAGCTTGCGGGAGGTGTTTTTTGAGGGCAATTGCGATACAGCCTGAACCCGTGCCGACGTCCAATATCGCCGGAGCGGTAAGTGTGTTTCTCTCCAGAACGAGTCGAACAAGCTCCTCCGTTTCAGGTCTCGGAATGAGCGCCGCCGGTGTGGTACGCAACTTCATGCCCATGAACCAGCCGTTGCCGAGCACATACTGCAACGGTTCGCCTTGCATCATGCGCTTCAAGGCAAAGTGGTAACGCAGCAGTTCTGATTCTCCCAATCTGTCGTTGGAACGAAGCACCAATTCTGTGCGCGACCAACCGTGGAACTCATCGAAAAGGGCAAACACCATATTGCTTGCTTCGCGCTCATCATAGCGCTCACTGAGCCTACCATGCAAGTAAGCCCGCAGCGTATTGACCTTATTGTCCGCAAGTAATTGATTCATCTCAATGCCCTAATCTCAAAAAAAAGCAGTCCCCAGTCCCCAGTCCTCAGTCCTCAATCCCCAGTCCCCAGTCCTCAGTCCTCAATCCCCAGTCCCCAGTCCCCAGTCCCTATTTCTTCACAAACACCTGGTACCCATAAGCCGGAAGCTCCTGATGTCCCTTGGTGTAAAGCGTGAGCGATTGCGCATTAAAGATGCTAGGATATTCTCCTTCCGGCATGTTCTCGATGAAATCGATACTCTGAGGTTTGTCGCTGAAATTCAGGATCACCACCGCCTGGTTGTTGTCCTTGGTGCGCGAGAAACAATAGAGCACGTCGTCACTGCTGGTCTTGATGCGCTTAAACGTTCCACCGTATTCACCGTTCCACAGGGCCGGATTCTCCTGGTGTGCTTTGAAAAGACGGGTGTAGAAATCTTGGTATTTATAGTTGTTCCACTGCACGGTATCTTTTTCGAAGAACGACAGGCGGTGAGGCGTGCCGTCGACTTTCTGTTCGCCGCCTTCCTGACCGGAATAGAGTAGCGGCATGCCGCCAATGGTCATGGCCAGTACGTCCATGGTCTGACGCATATTGCCCAAGCGTTCGAATCCGGTGCCGTTCCAGGAGTTTTCGTCGTGGTTGGTGGTGAAATACATGCGATAGGAACTACGCGGGAAGGCCGTGTCTTGCTTGGCCATGTATTCATCGATATCGCTCAACTTCTTCTCACCCTTGGCTACTTGATTGGTGATGTGCATGAATTCCCACGCATAGCTCATGTCGAATGCCTTTAGGTGGTGCTCTTTACGCTCGGCCTCGGCCAGCATGAACACGGGCTTGATGCTGTCGAGGGCGGCACGCGCTTGATCCCAGAACGGGGTCGGAACTTTCTCCGCAACATCGCAGCGATAGCCGTCGATGTCGCATTCTTTCACCCAATACTTCAAGGCATCGGTCATGCCGACCCAAAGTGCTTTGTTCTCATAGTTGAGCTGCGCCACATCCCACCAATCGGTTCCCAGTGGAGGCTGAATCTTACCGGCTGTATCCAACAGGTAGTATTCGAGGTGGTCTGTTGTCCATTGGTTATCAAAGGCACTGTGATTGGCAACCCAGTCGATGATGACCTTCATGCCGTTGTCGTGCGCTGTCTTCACCAGGTTTTTGAAATCCCCCAGCGTGCCGTAGCTCGGATTCACGCCTTTGTAGTCCTTCACGCTGTAATGGCTGCCCAGACCGCCTTTGCGGTTCACTTCCCCAATCGGGTGAATAGGCATGAGCCAGAGGATGTCGACGCCCATCGATTTCAAACGTGGAATGTCTTTGGTGAAAGCACTGAAGGTTCCTTCCGGGGTATGCTGACGGATGTTGACCTCATAGATGGTCGCATTCTTCGACCAGTCGGGGTGTTGTAACACTTTGGTGTCGGAGTGACCAATCACTTTGGCTTCAGCATCCGGCTGAGGAGCGTTGCCACAAGCGATAAAGATTCCCGCAAGCGATAGTGCGGCTATGGAGCGCAGAATTGTTTTCATGGGTAAAAAATAGTTGAGGGCAAATCTAAGTGTTGGAAGTACACTTTGTATGAGGATTATAGGATTGTAGGATTGTAGGATTGTAGGATTAGAGGGGGGCGCCCTATAATCCTACAATCCTCTCCCCCTAAAATCCTAAAGCAGACTCAACTGCTCACCGCCCTTTTTCTTCTTCACCGCTGCTCGTTTCCGCGCGTGCGTGGCTACGATGCGTTTGCCTTCGGCCTTCACATCATCCTTCTTACGGTGACCCCAAATGGATTCGCGGGCGTGACGAGCGGCTGATTCCAATTCAATAATCGGGGTAGGGTAGTCGGTGCCGATGATTACGCCGCAGGCCGTTTGCTCTTCGCCCGACATGAGCTGCGGTGCGTGAATGTGCTCAGTTGGCACGGAGCGCAGTTCAGGCACCCAAGTTTTGATGAAGGCGCCTTCGGGGTCGTGGTCGAGGCTTTGCTTTACGGGGTTGTACATCCGCACGGTATTGACGCCCGTGGTTCCCGCCTGCATCTGGAATTGCGGGTAGTGTATACCCGGTTCGTAGTCGAGGAATAGCCTAGCCAAGTGATAGGTTCCTGCTCGCCAGTCTTGATACATGTGGTGGCAAAAGAAACTCACCAGCATGGCCCGCATGCGGAAGTTGATCCATCCCGTGGTGTGCAGACAGCGCATACAGGCATCGACCAGTGGGAAGCCTGTGAGCCCGTTTTCCCACGCCTCGATATGAGCGGGATTGTGCGCTTTGACCAGCGACTCATAGCCGGCATTGACGCAACGGGTTTCGTAATCGCATTCCACTTCGAACTTTTGGATGAAGTGATCGCGCCACTTGACGCGGGTGAGGAAGCCATCGATCCAGCGCTTGCCGGGCGTGGCGCGCGGGTGCTCCAAGGCATAGCGACATACCTGTCGCACGCTAACGTTGCCCCATGCGAGATAGGGCGAGAGTCGTCCGCAGCTGATTCTGCTCTCTGCCGGTTTGGAGATGTGTTTATTATAGTTCACTCCGCGTTCTTCCATGAAACTGTGCAGGTAACGCATGGCCATGTCTTCACCGGCGGGCTGGAACTCGCGTGGATAGTCGGCCCAAGTCTGCTGCAATGCTTCCGGTAGCGAAAAGGGGAGGTCGGGCAGTTGGAGTTCCTGCAGACTAAACGTATTGCGGATGGCGGCTGCATGCATGAAGCCATACCATTGTTTGTCCCACCCATCGCGGTTTTTGATGCCGCGTTGAATCCCGTCGCGTTTGCATTCGGTCCAGGCAATGCCTCGTTCATCGCACCACCGTTGCACGGCCTTGTCGCGCACCCACGTAAGCCGAATGCCGCTCTCGCGGTAGCTGAAAATATTGAGGATTTCGAAGTGATCGGCTATGCGGGAGAATAGCTCAATGGCCTCACCATAGCAGATGTGTACGCAGCGATTGAAAGCCTTCAGTTTTTCATTGACCTGCAGCAGGCTGTGATACTGAAACTGCAGGTGGCGCAGGCTTGTATCGGGGTGTTCGATGATGGTCGGCTCAAAGCAAAACACGATGAAATAGGGCACCCCGGCCTTTTCGGCCAGCATGAGCGGCTCGTGATCC
>CANHYZ010000222.1 GCA_947464885.1 Flavobacteriales bacterium | reverse complement strand
GGCCTAAGAGCGAAGGGCCCCTCGACTTCGCTCGGGGACCGTCCCTCGGCTCCGCTCGGGAACTGGTGTATTTAGCTTAAAACTAGGCCTCGGCTCCGCTCGGCAGACGCGCAAAACCGAGGGCAGACGGCGAGGTACGAAGGGCCACCCTTTGTCAAGCCTCATTCTCATTCTGTTTCTGTTTCTCCTTCTAGCATAACAGAAAGAGAATGAGAATGAGAATTAAAGTCAGCCCCTTCGGGGCTGTTTAATCCAGCGTGGTGTATCGACTTACTAAAGGTTGGCCCCTCCGGGGCCTGGCGCAAGGCCGAGTGTGTCGCTTTATGCAGAGAATTTGAATTACGGAATATTAGTCATGGGTGATGCTGCGGAACTTGAGAGTGGCCGCGGTGCGCGGCTCACAAAAGTCCCGCCTTTGAAGCAGCGAAGCCATTTCCTTCAACAGGCCCCGAAGGGGCCAACCTTCAATAACTATGAGTGGTGGCGTTGACGAAACAGCCCCGGAGGGGCTGACTTTAACTGGCTCGGAACGCTCACTGTATTCAGAAGTAAGGCCCCCTCGGCTTCGCTCGGGGACCGGGCCGCTTGAGAATAATGATGGCCTCGGCTCCGCTAGGCCCGCGCAAAGTCGAGGGCAGACCACCAACCGTCATCTGTAATCTGTAATCTGTAATCCGTCATCTGAATCCCCCTGTGAACAACTCCCCCCTCCCCTGACCCTTATCATACCTCTCCTTTCTTTCATTTGCAATCAGATTCTAACGTTATGAAAAAAGCCTTCAAATGGACCGGCATTGTGCTCGGTGTTCTTTTCTTGTTTTTGCTCGTAGCTCCTTTTCTCTTCAAAGGGAAAATCGAGAGCGCCATCAAGCAAGCTGCGAATGACAATCTCAATGCGCGCGTCAACTGGAGCGATGTGAGCCTCTCGCTGATTCGCAATTTCCCCAACTTGCGCGTGAGCGTGGAAGGGTTGACGGTCGACAATACCGTGGCGCCGTTCGACAGCGTGCGCCTGGCTAGTATCGGCAGCCTTGATGTCGTAGTGGATGTGAAGAGTTTGTTCGGCGATGAAATCGTGGTGAAGCGTTTCGGTCTCGTTGACCCCGTGCTCGACATTCGCTTTGCAGAAGATGGTTCGTCGAACATCGACATTGCGAAAGAAGATTCCACGGCTGTGGAAGAAGCCCCTGCAGAAGAAGGCGGTGCGTTCAAGATGAAGCTGAAGGAGTACTTCATCAAAAACGGAACGATCAATTACGACGATCGTACCATGCCGATGATCATGAAGTTTGAAGGACTAAACCACGAAGGCACAGGCGATTTCACACAAGACCTCTTCAAGTTGGTTACGACTACACATGCCGACAAAGCGACATTCTGGTTCGATGGCATCACCTACCTGAACGAAGTGAAAACCGACTTGCAAGCCGACATCGACATGGACATGAAGAACAGCAAGTACACGCTTGCCGGCAACAACATTAAACTCAATGCACTCGAACTCGGCGCACAAGGTTGGGTGGCTATGCCCGGCGAAGACATCGACATGGACATTTCATTCAACGCGCTGAAGAACGACTTCAAGCAATTCCTCTCGATGGTACCGCTCGAATTTGCAAAGGATGTGGAAGGTGTTGACGCAACGGGTAACCTCGCCTTCAACGGATTTGTGCGCGGCACCTACAACGACAATAGCATGCCCGCCGTGGGCATGGAATTGTCTATTGACAATGCGCGCTTCAAATATCCCGACTTGCCCAAGAGTGTCGACAACATCAACGTAAAAGCGAAGGTGTATGCCGATATGAATGATGAAGACAAGACCACCGTCGACGTGGACAAGTTTCATTTGGAAATGGCCGCCAATCCTGTCGATATGACCTTGCACCTGCGTACACCGGAAAGCGATCCGTACATCGATTTTGCCTGCAAGGCACTCGTGAATCTCGATAACGTGCGCGAGTTTATTCCGCTCGAAAAAGGCGACGATGTGCACGGAATCATCAACGCCGATGTGGCCATGAAAGGCAATTACAGCGTGGTCGAAAGCGGCAACTACGAAAGCTTTGATGCGAAAGGGATGATCGACATCCAGAACGTGCTCTTCAAAAGCGATTCCCTCCCCTACGATGTGCAAGTGAATAAGGCGGTGTTCAACTTCACGCCGCAGTTCATCGACCTACAAGGATTTGATGCGCGCATCGGCAAGAGCGATCTGCAAGCGTCGGGAAAAATTGAACGCTACCTCGCTTATGCCTTGCATGATTCACTGCTCGTGGGTGCATTCAACGTGAGCTCATCGCTGATGGACTTGAATGAATTCATGACCGAAGAAGAAGCCACAACCACTAACGAGGCTGCTCCTTCCGCTGCTGACACCTCGGCAATGAGTCCAATTGAATTGCCCGGCAACATCGACTTCACGCTCAACGCCAATTTCGCGAAGATGCTTTACGACGTGCATGAAATCACCAATGTGCAAGGCGGCATTGTGCTGCGCGACAAGATTGCATCACTCAACAATTTGCGCATGAATGTGATTGATGGCACGGTTGCGATGACCGGTAATTACAACGCGCAGAACTTAGATTCACCGAAGATGGATTTCTTGTTTGACATCAAAAACATGGACATCAACAAATCAGCTACGCAGTTTGTAACCGTCCAAAAGCTGGCACCTGTGGCGAAGGCCTGCAACGGAAAGTTCAGCACACAATTGAAAATGCAGTGCACGCTGAGTCAGGACATGATGCCCATCAACGCCACGGTGAACGGCGGTGGTAAGCTTGCCACGAAGAGCGTTGTCGTGAAAGACTTCGCACCATTGGTGAAGCTGGCAGACAAAATCAACTTCGACAAATTGAAGCAACCGCAAAACGTGGGCGACGTGAATGTGTCGTTCAAGATTGTGAATGGAACCATCACGGTCGATCCGTTTACCGTGAAGCTGATTGACGGCATGCCGATGAAGGTATCGGGCTACTCCACGCTCGACCAAGCCATCAACTACAACGTGGAAATGGATGTACCTATGACCATGTTCCCCGCAGGTGCATTGCAACAGGCCAATACATGGATTGGTGAACTCAATAAAAAGTTGGGATCCAACATCAGTGTAGGCTCGAAGGTGAATGTGATTGCCATCATCACAGGCACTGTTACCGATCCGAAAGTGAATGTCACCAGCAAAGCATTGGGTGAAGATGCCGTTGCTTCCATCAAAGAGCAAGCGATAGCAGAAGTGAAAGAGCAGCTCACCAACCTCAAGAACGAAGCACTCGAGAAAGCCATTGCCGAGAAAGCTCGTCTCATAGCAGAAGCAAAAGCACAACGCGAGAAGCTCCTCGCCGATGCTGTCAAAGCGCGCGACAATGCCAAGAAGCAAGGCGAGTCGCTCGCCAAGCAAGGCAAAGACGCTGCATACAAAGCCGCGGATGATTTGGTAGCCAAAGCACGCAATCCGCTCGAGAAAGGTGCCGCCAAAATCGCGGCGGACAAAGCCAAGAAGGAAGCGGATGAAGCTTATAAGAAAGCCGTGGACAAGTCCAACAAGGAAGCCGACGACGCTTACAAGACAGCAGAGAAGAAATCCGAGAACCTCGTGAAAGACGCCGAGGCGAAGGGTGATAAGATGATACAGGAGGCGGATAAGGCGACGGTGATTAAGTAGGGACTGGGGACTGGAGACTGAGGACTGGGGACGGATGACGGATGACGGATTGGGGGAAGTACGAATTACAAAGTACTAAGTACGGGAAGGGCACTGCTTTTTTTTGGCTGCAGGTGTGCCTCAATCAGCCACTCCTGCCCTGCTCCCCTCTCCTTTTGGAGAGGGGTTGGGGGTGAGGCCTGGGCGTAAGTGCGAAGGCCCCCTCGACTTCGCTCGGGGACCGGACCATGCGCATGAGATGAGCACCTCGACTTCGCTCGGTGGGCGCTGGCGTCGGCCGAGCGCAGCCGAGGTTCATCCTATTCCCATAAACGGAATAATTTATTGGTTTTTTATGTCGCCGGCTTGATTGAGTTTTGCTGCATGGAACAAACACTCACCCATTCTATTGAGGATCGGATTTTTACGATTCGTGGTTATCAGGTGATGTTGGATAGAGACCTGGCCGTTCTATACGGCGTCAACACCTCGCGACTCAATGAACAGGTTACTCGAAACTCCGGCCGATTTCCGGAGAGCTTCAGCTTTTACCTCACCGCAGATGAAACTCGAAATTGGATATCGCAGAATGCGACATCCAATTCCATTAAAATGGGTTTAAGGAAGCCACCCCGGGTGTTTACTGAGTTTGGTGTTGCTATGGCGTCTTCAGTGCTAAACACTTCAAGGGCAGTTGAAGCAAGTGTTCAAATCATACAAGCATTTGTGCTTTTGAAAAAAGCAATGATGCAGGGAACATTGATAAGCGATCGTTTAACAAACACAGAGCAAATGCTCATTTTTCATGAGCGAAAAATCGAGGATTTGTACAAACGCATGGAAGGAATAGAAATCCCCAAACACGGCATCTTCTTCGAAAACCAAATCTTCGATGCCTATGCTTTCTTCAGCGACTTGTTGCAGCG
>CANHYZ010000221.1 GCA_947464885.1 Flavobacteriales bacterium | reverse complement strand
TCAATGAGGCGATGTCGATACCCAATTGCGTGAGGGTGTTTTTGTCGATTTTGTAAACGCCGTCGCGGGCGATAGCCAGTTTGTACCAAGTTCCTTCGCTCAGCGCTGATTGCTCGGCAAACTGGAGTGAGCGCAGGTTGGCTCGGGGTATCGAAATCAGTTCAATGGAGACCTCCACCTCGGTGATGAATTCAAAAGCGGAGCCGTTGCGGCGGATAGGAAGGAGTTCCAGGATAAGGTAGGGAACACCACGAGCGTCGGTAATGTGGGTGATGTGTTGCCAGTCTTCGGTGATGACGGCTTTTTGGGAGCGGGTCATTGGGCCCATGGATCCCGTTTGGGCGCCTACAACCTGAATGTCTACCTGTTCAACACGGCCGAAACTTGTCAACTTCTCTCTGTGCACAATCGTTGGAAGTTGGCTGAAAGCCGCTACCGGTGTGGATTCGCTGCATTCGGGGAGGGCCTGTGCGGCGGCGCCGCCACCATTTAATCCCGTCCACTGTAACCTTTTGCGGATGATTACAGTTTCATTAGCTAGGAAAAATTGGCTATGCAACAATCCTAATATACAGATTATCAGCGATTTGTTTGGTAGGGTCATACGTTATTTTGCAAGTGACGCAACGGCTTAAACATTTTGGTAGTCTATATATTGTAATCGCCGCGCAATTTTTTTGCTCGCAAAGTTGTTGTATTATTGTCAATTCTTTTCGAACGCTTAAAAAGAAATCGTTTCTGTATGAACAAAAGCCTAAGACTGTTTCTTGCGATAATGTCGGTGTTGGTATTGGCCAACGATATGCGTGCTCAGGATCCTGAGTTTACGCAGTTTTACGCCAATCCACTCTATTTGAATCCGGCCTTTGCAGGAACCAATCGCTGTCCACGCCTGGTCATGAATTACCGCAACCAGTGGCCTTCGCTCACAGGTAATTTCGTAACTACCAGTGCATCGTATGACCAGCACGTTCCGACCATTCAAGGTGGATTGGGACTGATGGTTCTCAATGATCGCGCTGCCCAGGGTACGTTGAATACAACCACCGTGAGTGGTATTTATTCGTATCAGCAACCTATCTCCCGCAAATTCTCCATCAAGGCCGGTCTGCAGGCCAGTTATTTTCAGAAAACACTCGATTGGAGTCAGTTGACCTTTGGCGATATGATTGACCCACGCAAGGGATTTATCTACCAAACCAACGACGTTCAGCGCGGTGGTCAGGTAAGCGCCATCGACTTCTCTGCAGGTCTATTGGGTTTCAGCGACAAATTTTATGGTGGCGTTGCCGTTCACCACTTGAACGAGCCTAACGAATCGTTGATTCTGGGCACGAGTCGCCTTCCAATGAAATACACCATCCATGGTGGTGCGGTTATTCCGATTGAAAAGAAAAGCAAAGACAACGATGCCCGTATTTCCCCCAACTTGTTGTACCGCCGCCAAGGTGAGTTCCAGCAGTTGAATCTGGGGATGTATGTAAGCAAAGGTCCTTTGGTAGCGGGCGTTTGGTTCCGCGGATTGTTGTTCGGACAAACCTATCGCGATGCGTTCATTGCCACCATTGGTGTTCAAACCGATGTGATTCGCTTCGGATACAGCTACGACATTACCATTTCGGAGTTGACACCTTCAACCGGAGGTTCACACGAAGTATCGCTCGGCATCAACTTCGAATGCCGCCAGAAAAAAAAGAAGTTCCGTACAATAGCGTGTCCTTCTTTCTAGTTGACTACACTGTTTAAACGATAAACGAAACCACAAATCAAAAGGAAATCATGAAAACCGTTTCAAAGATGTTCTTCGGATTGGCCGCCATTGCAGTAGCGACCATCTTTACGTCATGCGACAAGGAACGTTCAGGGGCAACCGGTTGGGCATACAACGACGAGAAAAACGGAGGTTTTGAACGTCAGGATTATGTCGAGCAGGAAACAGGTCCCGGACTGGTATTGGTTGAGGGTGGTACCTTCACCATGGGTCGCGTAGAAGACGATCTCAAGTTTGCCTGGGACAACATTCCACGCCGTGTGACGGTGTCGTCATTCTACTTGGATGAAACCGAGGTGACCAATCAGTTTTGGTTGGATTATTTGCATTGGTTGAAATTGGTATACGGTGATACGTATCCTGAATTGGTGAACCGTGCGTTGCCTGATACCAACATCTGGCGCGAGGTTACTGAATACAACGAGCCGCAGGTGGATTACTACTTGCGTCACCCGGCTTACCGCGACTATCCTGTTGTTGGTGTAAACTGGTTGCAAGCGAGCGACTATTGTGTATGGCGTACCGACCGCGTGAATGAGCTTATCCTCATTCGTGAAGGGTTGATGGCGTACAATCCAACCGGTCAGGCAGATGAAGAACACTTCACCACAGATTCATACCTCTCGGGTCAATACTCCGGTGACGCTGCCTCAGGTGGTTTGAAAGATTACAATCCGAAAGGAACCGGTACACGTCTGGTAACTATGTCAGATGGTATCATTTTACCACGCTACCGCCTGCCTACCGAGGCAGAGTGGGAATATGCAGCGTTGGGTCTTATCGGAAACTCTTTCCAGGAATTGATTACTGACCGTCGTACTTATCCTTGGAACGGTCACTATGTGCGTAACGACGACAACGCCGGTCGTTTCTTCGGTACGATCCGCGCGAACTTCGTGCGTGGAGGTGGTGACTACATGGGTGTTGCCGGTTACCTCAACGATAACGCTGATATCACAGCGCCTGTTTACGCGTATCCGCCAAACGATTACGGATTGTACAACATGTCGGGTAACGTATCCGAGTGGGTAATGGACGTCTATCGTCCGCTTTCACCGGAAGACAAGAGTGAATTCCGTCCGTTCCGTGGTAACGTTTATAAGACGCGTGTGCTGAACAGCGATGGAAGCTTCGCCGATAAGTATGACAAGAACATCTATGACATCGATGGTGTTGCCGGATTCTTGAAGGCCTACCAGGAGCAAGCTGCCACCCGTTTGACGCAGACTTCCTTGACTTTGATGGATCAGTGTAACCAAAAGGTTGCTGCTGCTCAGGAAAAGGTGAAGGAACGTAAAGACGACGAGGCACAAGACGTAATGCAGGAAGCCATGGACTTGGTTACTGATTCAGAAGATTTGATTGCAGCGGATTTGCGCGACGGTATGGCTGATTACATCGAAGCTACTCCGGGTGAGGTGAAGCGTCGCAATGTGACGGTTGAAGAAAACCTTGACCGCAGAAACTACCGCAAGGCGGATTACATCGATTACAAAGACGGTGATTTCAACAGCAGTATCTACTACGCTGATGCCGATAAGGAGCAAGATAAAAACCGAATGTATGAGTGGGGTACTACCACGCTTATCAACGACCGTGCTCGTGTATACAAGGGTGGTAACTGGAGAGACCGTGCTTACTACACGATTCCCGGCACACGTCGCTTCCTCGATGAGCGCCGTGCGATGTCGACCCTTGGTTTCCGTTGTGCGATGGACCGTTTGGGTAGCCCAACCGGTATAGCAGGACAGGAATAAGAAAAAGGTTGTTCAAACTTCATGATACAAACCCCGATCACATCGATCGGGGTTTTTACTTTTAGCACATGATTCAACGCATTTTTGATCACTACTTAAACGTGCGCAGTGTCACCACCGACACGCGCAAAATCAATCAAGGCGATATCTTCTTTGCTTTGAAGGGCGGCAATTTCAACGGTAATACGTTCGCTGCGAAGGCGCTCGAAATGGGTGCTTCGATGGTGGTCATTGATGAGCCACAGCAGCCCCATGACGAGCGCATGGTACTGGTGGAAGATGTGCTAACAGCCTTGCAACAGGTGGCCAAGATGTATCGCGAGAGTTTGCGGATACCGTTTCTGGCAATCACCGGGAGCAACGGCAAGACAACCACGAAAGAATTGATTCGCGATGTGTTGGCGCAGCGTTATCGCGTGAGTGCGACGATCGGGAATTTGAATAATCACATTGGTGTGCCGCTTACGTTGCTGGCGATTCCGGCCGATTGCGAATTGGCGATTGTCGAAATGGGAGCGAATCATCAGGGCGAAATCCGCAGCTATTGTGAATACGCCTTGCCGACGCATGCGCTCATCACCAATATGGGAAAGGCGCATTTGGAGGGCTTTGGCGGTGAGGAAGGCGTGGTGAAGGGCAAGAAGGAATTGTTCGATCATGTACACGCCTCAGGTGGTGTCATTTTCGTGAACACTGACTTGGAGAAATTGCGCAGAGCCTCCGAAGGCATGAAAATTATCCCGTACTCAAGTGATGCGCTGGAGTGCGTTTCGGAAAGTCCGACGCTCGTTTATGCTCATGTGCATGCCGGGGTGCGCAGTGAATATGCAACACAACTCGCGGGTGCGTACAATCTTTACAACATCGCTTCGGCGCTTGTCGTTGGCGAACACTTTGGCGTGGCCAATGAGGAAATACACGCGGCTATTTGTGCGTATACACCGGAGAATAACCGCTCGCAGGTGAAGCGCACTGAGCGCAACACGCTCATCATGGATGCCTA
The DNA here is from genome assembly GCA_947464885.1 of Flavobacteriales bacterium. GTDB lineage: Bacteria > Bacteroidota > Bacteroidia > Flavobacteriales_D > Sanyastnellaceae > JAIBBG01. Next base: position 54 of record CANHYZ010000221.1, on the reverse strand, counting down.
CAACGCGAATCCGACGAGTTTGGAATTTGCGCTGGAAGCCTTGAGCAAGCAATC
>CANHYZ010000220.1 GCA_947464885.1 Flavobacteriales bacterium | reverse complement strand
GAAGTACCGATGGACCAGGGCGCAGAACACGGTATTCAACGACGTTTTGACGCTGAAGGAGCGCTGTTGGAAGAGCGTCAATTCGAAAACGGAAAAACCAAAGCCGGAGGGGTTAAGTCCTTTATGACGAGTGAGCAAACGAAGTCAGCAAACATGGCGGGTCAAATGCCCGGCAAGGATCATCAAACCAATGCGGCGCAGCCTTTCGGTCCCAATGGATACAATGTGTTTTATAACAAGGCAGGTCAAGTAACCATGTCCGGCGATTTCATCAACGGTCAGCTCTACAACGGCCGGATTCAACATTACGATGAAAACGGATTATCCACCGGAACCGAAATATTCACGCGCGGACGCAGCAGCGGGCGAGCAGCGAAAAACACGAACGATCAATAATCAGCGATAATCATTTTGCCAACAACCACCGCTGAAAAGGCGGTGGTTTTTTTATGCATTGCATCTTCTTCCCTATTTACTTTGCCACATGGAACAGAATCTCCACATCTACAACAGCATCAATCGACAGAAGGAAGTCTTTACCCCCATCACACCGGGGCATGTTGGACTTTATGTCTGCGGACCAACGGTATACAGCGACGTGCATTTAGGGAATGTCAGAACGTTCATGACCTTCGACGTTGTGTATCGTTACCTTTCATTCATCGGATACAAGGTGCGCTATGTGCGCAACATCACCGATGTAGGTCACCTCACCGGGGATTCTGATGATGGTGAAGATAAGATTGCCAAAAAAGCCAAGCTTGAAAACCTGGAGCCAATGGAGGTTGTCCAGAAATACACCAATGGGTTTCATGATGTGATGCGCATCTTCAATATTCTGAACCCATCGATTGAGCCAACGGCGACCGCGCATATTATTGAGCAAATAGAAATGATTCAAGCCATCATGGCTAATGGATACGCCTATGAGAGCAATGGTTCCGTTTATTTCGATGTACGAAAATTCAGTGAGAAATATCCTTACGGAAAATTGTCCGGACGCGTGATTGACGATTTGTATACCAACACGCGCGAGCTCGATGGCCAGGATGAAAAGCGTGATTCATTGGACTTTGCCTTATGGAAAAAGGCCGATGACAGTCATCTGATGAAATGGCAATCGCCCTGGGGAGTTGGATTCCCCGGCTGGCACATTGAATGTTCGGTGATGAGCACCAAATACCTGGGCAAATCCTTCGACATTCATGGTGGCGGAATGGACTTGAAATTCCCTCACCACGAGTGCGAGATTGCGCAAAACGTTGGCGCTACAGGTCATGAGCCCGTCCGTTATTGGATGCACGGCAATATGCTTACGGTCAACGGCCGTAAAATGGCCAAAAGCGACGGCAATGGATTTACCCCGGAAGAACTGATTACCGGTAACCACAAACTCCTGGACAAAGGCTATAGTGCCATGACTGTCCGCTTCTTCTTCCTGATGGGTCACTATGCCAGCACGCTCGACTTCAGCAATGAGGCATTGCAGGCTGCAGAGAAAGGATACAGGCGCATGTGCGCAGCCATGAAGCTCATTGCGGGTATTCAGCCTTCACCGGCGAGTTCCTTTGATGTCACCCAATGGCGCAATGCATGCTACGATGCCATGAACGACGACTTCAACACGCCGATTGTCATCTCACAACTCTTCGAAGGTGTTCGTGTGATTAACTCTACCAAAGAGGGATCAATTACCTTGACCGCTGCCGACATTGCGCTGCTCAAATCAACGTTCGAAGATTTCTTCTACCGTGTGATGGGCTTACAGGATGAAGAGGGTAAAGAGAACTCGCAGCTTACGGATTCATTGATGCAGATGATACTGAATATGCGCGCCGAGGCAAAAGCGAATAAGGACTGGCCGACATCCGATAAGTTACGTGATGCGTTGGCCGCCATCAATGTTCAAATCAAAGATTCAAAAGAAGGCACCAGCTGGACCTACGAAGGTTAAGCGAACACCCTTGACTATGAAAGGAAAACAAATTACCGCCATTGTGCTCATCGTATTGTTTGCTGCGTCTTCGGTATACGTCGGCTGTAAGGACGACACCAAACCAAAGCAGAAAGAACGCCCGCAGCAAACCCAAGAGCCAAAGCAGGAAATCACAGCTCCGTCGTTTGATGCCGACACAGCATTTTCATTTGTGAAGGAGCAAGTTGATTTCGGTCCGCGCGTTCCCGGCAGTAAGGCGCATACCCAATGCGGTGATTACATCGTGTCACGCATGCAATCGTATGGTGCGACAGTTACCGAGCAAAAAACCACGCTGAAAACCTTTGAAGGAAAAAGTATTCCGGTAAGAAACATCATTGCTGCATTCGCTCCTGAGAAAAAGTCACGCGTCCTCTTATGTGCGCACTGGGATAGCCGTCCCTTTGGCGACAAGGATAAAAATCAAAGTCTATGGCAAAAGCCAATTGATGGCGCCAACGACGGCGGTAGCGGTGTAGGTGTGCTGATGGAAATCGGACGACAACTTTCTCTATCACCCACAGCAATTGGCGTCGATATCATCTTCTTCGATGCTGAAGACTTAGGAACTGCCGAGTTTGCCAAAGATGGACAGCAGGAGGTGCTCAACGATGGCTTCACCACGTCGTGGTGCCTCGGCTCACAATACTGGGGAAAGAACAAGCACGTGGAAAATTACAATGCCCGTTTTGGGATATTGCTCGACATGGTTGGAGCGGCTGACGCCTCTTTCAACAAAGAAAAATACTCTATGGAATTTGCTCCGGACGTAGTCAATCTCGTTTGGAATACGGCATCTAAAATGGGCCATGGCAACTTGTTTACTGCTGATGAAGTGGAAGGTGTTGTGGATGATCATTTCTTCGTCACCCGAGGCGGCATTCGTTGTGTAGACATCATTGATACCCGCACGCAAATCATGGCGATGGGATTAGGCGGCTATACGTTTGCCAATTACCATCACACGCACAATGACAATCTTTCGATCATCGATAAAGGCACATTGAAAGCGGTTGGTCAAACCCTTATGCAGGTTATCTACAACCAATAGGACGTTAAAAGTCCATATTCAACGACAGGTAGAAGACGCGATCCAACACGCGGCCGTCATCTATGCCCCACGCCCAGTCGGCGCGGACGAAATAACCGAGCAATCGCGAGTGTAATCCGAAGCCATATCCGTATACAACGGGTTCTCGGTTATTCGAAATGGTCACGGTTACCGGGTTCTTAATGACATCCGTTCTATTGAAGAGATTATCGTCGGCGTATGGATTCCATCCGGTCCAAGCACTTCCGGCATCGAAGAAGGTCACCAGTTGGAAGTTCTCCACGAAGTCGCTCTTGATAGGGTTTTTCGCGAAATATTTAAACACCGGCAAACGCAATTCAGCGTTGGCGACGACAGCTGAATTCCCGTTACGTGCATTGACGAAAAAGCCACGTACCGGTCCAACAAACGACTGAAAGCGATACGGCTCGTCAGGGTTGATTGGGGTAGCATTATCTACACGTTGAAACAGCCAATTATCGACACCTCCAAAATAGTTGATCACCTTTTGCGCGCCAAATGAAGAAGTACCTGCCATGCGGAAGGCTGCGATGAACGTGCGGTGAATACGCTGATAATGGCGTGCATCAAAACCGACAATGTTGATGTCTGTCTTTCGCTCCAGGTTAGGCTGCTGATAACGTTCGACCCACGTCTTAAATCGCGTTCCGTTGTAGAGGTTTAGGCCCTTGGAGATGGTGTTGTCGAAAACATATTCCACCTTCAATGCGACATTCATTTCCGTGATATTCGTGGCCTCCAGACTTACCAAATCATTGGACTGACGCACTGCCTTGTCGATACGATAATCAGCACGAATACGCACTGAACTTACTTCACTGAAAGGAAACTTAACACTGTAAGCAATAACGTTACTTTGAAGTTTGTAAAAGTCAATGCCTCGTTGAATGCGCTGTGATTGACGAGAGAAGATGATCTTTCGATCCCAGCGGTCGCGAAGGTTTTCAAAGCTGATGCCGTACTCTGCATTATCCAGGCCCCAATTGGCGCGAAAGCCACCAACCACCTTGTAATCTTCGAACAAATCAGAAATGCCGAATTGGGTGAATCCTGATAATCCCGGAGAAATACTGTTCGGAGAACCGCCTGTATAATTCTGATAAATCGGATTAAAGAAATTATTGCTCATTTGAGCGATGGCTTTGTCTGCTGCGAAATTCAACCGATAGTTGCGCGAGCGCGGCATAACGAATTCTAAAATCGTATCATTCTGCAGCTGCTTTGTTCGCGGAGAAACCTCCTCGACACGCGCAGTTTCTTTCTCCAGTGTGTAATCCAATCGATCTTCATCGAACACGTAGTTATCGATGTCAACATCACCCTTGACTAAGGTGTCTGATGAAATTTTCAGTTTGTCGGTCAACCGAATTTGCGGTTCTTCACCCGTCGGTACCTGGAGTTGCGAATTCCCATTGAACACGTCCCCACTTCTATTACCTAAGGAGATCCAAGGCTTACCTCCCTTCCTGAACCCAATGAGATACGACCCGTCGCCGCCATGAAAATCATGCTCATGGATATCGCGAGGGAAATTCGATGCCGGCTTTGTTG